>DAOVIC010000037.1 GCA_030671565.1 Anaerohalosphaeraceae bacterium | reverse complement strand
TTATCTATTCCAAGTACCAGATATGTATCGGACAAACGAACCGAAAAACCCTAACAAAAACCGAACAAAAATACGAAAATCGAAAAAAAACTTCCATTTCTGCAACCCCGCCCCTCTAAAACGCATCTTATAAGACGATAAGGCCAATATAGTGGTAAATTTTCGCGTATTGGGTGTATCTTGCCTGTAGACTTTTGGTCACGAATTTTGATAAATTGGGTTCATTTGGTATTTTCGTGGGTCGCGTGTCGTTAGTCGTGAGTTGTAGGTCATGGTGGTTTCGCCTTTGGCGATACTAATGATTTGGGGAGATTGGTTTTTGATCTGTTTTTCCTTCCTCTTTTGTTTTCCTCTTATTTACTACTCCGGGAGTATTGTACCATAATGGCTGGAATGTCAAGTTTTTCTCACAGGGTTTACGGATATATTATTCCCTCAGCATATCTAGCTTTCCTAATGCACCTAAAACTGTACCGCAGACCTTGAATTTCCCCTATTGGAGCTAGAAGACCTTTATTCTTGTAGATTTTTTACTAGAAATTCAAAAATATGATTGACAAATCTAGTGTTTTCGCTAAGTTTAGTAGAATAACATGAATCGGTAGGTATTAAATAAGGGTTTTTGTATGAAGACAATTAGCGATTTTTCTCCACACAGGCCAAAGGAAATATTTCAGCACTTTAGTCCGCCATTGTTATTAGAAGATCTATTGAAAGGGACATTTTCAGCTTACCAAGCCGCATTAGAATTTGTTAATAGGGAAAGTATTGGTATTCCACAAGCAACGTATATAACCCCGCATTTGAGAAGAACGTACCTGGAAGAAGCTTTTGAAGGCATTGCTGCGCGTCAGAGGGATAGCAGCGTATCTTCGTTTTGTGAAAAAAATCGTAGTGATGATGCTCATCAAGTAATAAAATGTGGGCCAATCTTGATAACAGAATCAAAGGTGGATAACTCAAAAAGCTTACCACGCATAGCCGCATTTCGACAGACGTATGCACGTGAAAGTCAGATTCCGTTGTTTGAATATGAAAATAAAACTATTCTTCCCGAAAATGAAGAATACCTCTATGCAATCTTAGTACATAAGCCGATTGACTCTTTATCAGGTTGCCCTGAATTTATTGACATTGTTTTTCCTAGTGATAATTGCCAAACTATAATAGATCGTATAGAGCTTTATAAAGCTTTCCCGGCGGTTACTCAGGAGTTAATGTCTACTTATCAGGATGCAATCAAAGTTCGGAAATTGCCAGCTACAGCTTAAGGGCAGTTACAAGATTAAATCTTTTGTTGTAAATTCGTGACAGTTATCAATTGACGTCATTTGCTGGGGATTAAATGAATACAAGTTTACCAGGTTTTAGTGGAATTCGTCTGTCTGAGATGCGATGTGTTAATGGATATACACAAGCTTCACTGGCAAAGGAAATTGGAATTACAAATAAAGCAATTTCCTCGTACGAGAGTGGCGGTAGAAAGCCTTCATGGGATATACTGTCTAAATTGGCTGCTAAATTTGATGTACCCGTTCATTTTTTTATGGTACCTATCAAAAGAAATGATGTGGGTGCAATTTATTATCGCTCAATGGTTGCTGCTACCAAGATAGCAAGAACTAAAGCTGAGATTTATTACGCTTGGCTTAGGGATATTCTTAGTATACTTCATGAATACGTTGAATTTCTACCTAATGCTTTTCCAGATTGTATATTAATCTCAGACCCTAATGAAATTGATGATGAAATGATTGACCAAGTTGCATCACAACTAAAAATATCATGGAATGTCGACGACAGTTGTATCAATAATATTGTTGGTTTAATTGAAAGTAAAGGAGGGGTTGTTGTTCGTCGTCGATTGGGTACAACTTCATTAGATGCTTTTTCTAATTGGAGCCCTGATGATCATACGCCATATTTTATTTTAAACACTGGTAAATCCGCAGTCAGATCCCGCTTTGATATTGCTCATGAATTGGGACATGTCATGTTACATCGCAATATTCCAGAGCACGTTTTTAATGACCCTATTTACTTCAAAGAAATAGAAAGGCAGGCACATTATTTTGCAGGAACATTTTTGTTGCCAGAAGATGCGTTTTTAAAAGATGTTCCTTTTCGTATAACCTTGGATACCTTACTTCCAATTAAGTCAAAATGGAAAGTATCACTTGCTGCTATTGTCATGCGATTACGCAATTTAAGATTGATTGATGAAACTAAATTCAAGAGACTTTTCTATGAGATGTCTAGGAGAGGATGGCGAAAAGAAGAGCCTCTTGATAATTACTTCCAGTATGAGGAGCCTTTGATTATTAAAAGAGCGTTTGAAGTGATGGAACAGCAGGGAATAGATTGTTCCAATCTTTTTAAGGCGTCACTGGGCCTATCAAATAATCAAGTTGAACAAGCCACTGGGCTTTCTGGTTTTTTCTCAGAACGAAAAGATCGCGATGGGATTATACAATTAACCGCCAAAATTAAATTACGGGGGAATTAAAGGGGATCAGACATGCTCTGTAGAAAAGCCCTTTGACAAGTTTTATTATCGCGATGTTGTGTGTTAATACAAGCAGCATCATTTCGTGGCATTGCGACCAGTAGTGTCTGATTTTGAGGGGAGGCAATGGTAAGGTTTGGATAGGGTATGGGTTTGAAACTTGACAACGAGCGACGGGCTTTAGTTGCTATAGTTGGCATCTATCGCCGTGGTAAGCATGGGGGCAGCGGTGAGGGGCTTTGTGGCGATTGCGCGGAATTGCTTGAGTATTCCTTGAAGAGGCTTGAAAGCTGTACGTTCGGTGAAGGTAAACCGGTGTGCTCTAAATGTTCGGTTCACTGCTAAACCCCAAATGCGTGAAAAGATACGCATGGTCATGTGATATACGGGTCCGAGAATGATAAGACGATAAACAAAAAATCCGGCCTAAGCCTCCCGCCCGATCGCCTCTGCGATCTTCCTGATCTGCCCCATCATCTCACAAAGCGCCTCAGGAGTGATCGACTGCGCACCATCAGAAAGCGCATGCTCCGGATCAAGATGGCATTCCACCAAAAGCCCGTCGGCACCGGCAGCCACCGCAGCCCTGCTCGCCGCCGCAACAAGATGAGCATGACCGGTACCATGCGAAGGATCGACAACAACAGGAAGATGCGTCTTATCGTTAAGCTCGGCAACCGCCGAAATACAAAGCGTATTCCGAACATACTGCTCAAAAGTCCTGATACCACGCTCACAAAGGATCACCTGAGAATTACCGCCGTTAATAATATACTCAGCTGCAAGCAAAAATTCGTCAAGCTGCGCGCTAAGCCCACGCTTTAATATCACCGGCTTATCAGCATTGCCAACCGCCTCCAAAAGCGGATAGTGCTGCATATTCCGGGCACCAACCTGCAAAACGTCGGCATAATGATTAACCGCTTCGACCTGCTCAACCCCGATCACTTCGGTAACGACCGCAAGCCCGGTCTTTTCCCTCGCCTCTGCAAGAATTTTAAGCCCCTTTTCCCCAAGCCCCTGAAAACTGTACGGACTGGTCCGAGGCTTGTAAGCTCCCCCGCGGATCGCGATAGCACCCGCCGCTTTCACTTTCTCTGCTGTCCTTAGCAGTTGATCGCGATCCTCAACCGCACAAGGCCCCGCAATGATCCCAACCTTATTCCCGCCGATACCAAAACGCTCCGGACCTATCTCGATAACGCTTTTGTCCTGCTTAACTTCAACAGAAGCCATCTTATAAGGCGCAAGGATCGGTACGATCCGCTCCACCATCGCGGCATTTTCGATCGCACCCTTATCGACATTCCGCTTATCGCCAATGCAGGCAACAACCGTACGATCCGTCCCCTTAATAACATGGTCCTTCAAACCGTAATCACGTATCAATTCAACAACATGCGAAACCTCTTCGCCGCTGGCCCCCGGCTTCATAATAACTATCATATCGACTCCCGTACAAGTTAATCGCTTCTCAATAACATCACACACACCCATTATATCGTCGTCAGGCCTAATATCCACAAGATTTTGCATTGACGCAAATACAAAACACCTCTAAAATACTAACATTGCTAATTATATGCTTAAGGAAATAATGAAGATCATAGCATTGTCAGACATCCACAGCCGCCTCGACTACCTGCAGGGCATAAAAGACGACCTCGCATCTGCCGACCTGGTCCTCATCGCAGGAGACATCACAAATTTCATGGGCCGAAACGACGCCAAACGTGTCATTTCATCGATAAGCAACATCAACCCCAATATCTTCGCGATCGCAGGCAACTGCGACCTGCCCGTCGTAGACGAATACCTAACCAGCCGGAACATCAACCTGAATTGCAATTTCCTCGATTCAAACTCCATCGCATTCACCGGACTATGCGGATTCATCCCTGCCGAAAAACGCAAACATGCCCTCAATATCGAATCGTTCTTCAAGCTCGCCCTCGACGAACTGACCGCAAAGATCAAATCCGACAAACCCTTCGTACTGGTAACACATCAGCCCGCAAGAGGCACAGACGCAGACCTCGCCGCCGACAAACATTGCGGAAGCGACGCACTATTTGACTTCATAGCAGCCACGCAGCCGCTCCTCGCCATCTCAGGCCACATACACGAATCGCCCGCAATAGACCGCATCGCAAACACAACAATAGTAAACCCCGGCCCATTCTGTCAGGGCTGCTACGCCCAAATCGAGATCACGTCAAAAGGCGTAGAAAAAACACTGCTAAAATACGCCCAATAGCAATATCGCTAAAACTTTCACCCACGCTCCCCTTTTAACCGTATAAATTATCGATAACTGATAATTATAAGGGGATTGAAATATGGAGCCCAAAATTCAAGCTTGCCGTCTCGCCGACATGAAATGTACAGGATGTGCGGGATTGGCCGAACCGCTGAACGATGAAAAATGCGAGCAATTCCTAAGCCAGTTAAAAGGAGAATGGCACATTTCACCACAGGGACAACTCGCCAGAAAATACAGGTTCAAAAACTTCCGCCTCGCCCTCGACTTCGTCAACAAAGTGGGCCGCCTCGCCGAAGAACAAAACCACCACCCCGACATCTATCTCGCATGGGGCAAGGTCGACATAAACCTGTGGACCCACAAAGCAAGGGGAGTTACCGAAGACGACTTCATAATAGCTGCAAAGATCGACGAAATATAATTTTATTTAGCGACCTCAAAAGGCCCGCTCGGATAAGTTATACCAGCAACCAGCATCGTACCGTATCTCTGCCAAAGAGCTCGTGAACCTAACCCGGCATCCTCATCTGTCAATTCAACCGTAATTACCGGGATACCGAGACTCTCACCCGCATAGGCTCCCAGCGACCCTGCACGAGCGCCCAGCTTCCGCACGTTAAGACTGCAATAACCGGCCATGTGATCGGCAAGCGATTTCCCCGGCCCGTCATAATCTATACAATTCAATGCCTCATGAAATACGATTATCCGGTCTGGGCTGTAGCGCTTTATCAGATCGTCTATGACGCGAGATTCCGGCTCACAAAAAGCCGATCTGCCGTTGACTCTATTGTTCACACGGTTAGCAGCCGCAAAGTTTCGATTCAGATCGACACCGTTGGCATTAGTCCGCTGATTGCGAATGAAACCATCCGGATTCAACATCTCAACCAGCAAAACCTTCCGCCCCGAAAGCAGCCCGCCCCTCTGCTCCAACTCTTTCTTGAACCTGCCGACGATCAGAGTCCCCGCATTTTCATCGCCGTGAATTGTCGCTATTACCAAAACAACATCGCTCCCATCCCCATAAACCGAGCACTCGATATCCCTCCCTTCGACGGACTTGCCTACAACATTCGAAAACGACTTAACCCTAACCGCCCTGGGACCCATACCCGAAACGACCGAAGGAGGCTGGTAAGAACTACCGCAACCGGAAACAGCGATCAAAACCAGCAAACCGATTCCAACAACACCGATACGCTTTCTAAAAATAATCAAAAATCTCAACAACGTAATATAATTCCTCAATTTTGATTTTTAATTTTTGATTTTTGCATTTTCAAACTGACCGACAGGTCAGTTTGAATCAGTAAACAAGTCGCCTCTTAAGACGCTTAACCGCAAAAAAACCGACAACAGCAATAAATACAACAATATAAAGCAAGTCAAGCAAAAGTGACGACTCATAACGACTCATACATATCGCCCGAACAAGCCGAACCGAATGCGTAAGCGGAATAACCTCAGCCAAAGGCTGTATCGGCTCAGGCAGTTTACTTATCGGAAACACAACGCCCGAAAAGAAAAACATCGGCGAAATAAAACCCGTAAAATAAAAATTGAAATGATTGATCGTCTTAACGAAAGACGTCACAAAAAGAGAAAGCGCCGCGAACATCAAAGCGGTCAAAAATCCGACGAACGGCGCCAAAAACCCCGCTGACAGCGAAACGATCCCGAACAAAGACAGCATACACAGCACCGCCAGCGAAAAGAAAAATCCCTTGCTGCCTGCCCATATCATCTCGCCGACAATAAGATTTTCCGCCGTAACCGGCGCCGCCAGCATCCCGTCATAAACCTTATGAAACTTAAGCCGAATAAACGTACCGAAGCTGCATTCAAAAGCACTCGTAAACATCGCCGTCGTAACCAAAAGCCCCATACCCAAAAACTCGATATACCGCAGACCTTCCATGCTTTCGGTTATATAACTACTCAAACCAAGACCGACACCGGCAAGGAAAATAAGAGGTTCCAAAAAAGGAGGAAAACCGTTACTGATAAGGTTCTTCGTATAAACACGCATATGCCGATACCAAACGCTGTAAAGCCTTCGCCAAAGGGGCGGATATGTCAAAACGCTATTGTTGCCCACTAAGCGTCCCTCCCGTCGCCTTAAGAAATACATCTTCAAGGTTAGCCTCCCGAAGATGGTACTCCCCCGGCTTCAAAACATCCGCAAGCATTTTCAAGTCGTCCACATCATCCGAAAACAACCGCGTTATCTCATTTGTATTATTCACCCGCACCCGCCCAAGCACGTCATTGCCTTTAACCTTGCTCATCGATTCTTCCGTACCCACCTCAAGAACATACTTCTCAATATTCCCATCCAGCAATCCCTGCGGACTGCCTTCCATAATCTTTTCACCCTTATGCATTATCAGCACGGTATCGCTCAACCGAAACGCCTCCTCCATATAATGAGTCGTAAGCAATATCGTAGTCCCATGCTTTTTAAGTTGAATAAGTTTATCCCAGATAAGGTGCCGAACCTGCGGATCGAGTCCCGTCGTAGGCTCATCGAGGATCAAAAGCTTAGGATTATTAATAAGCGCCCTGGCAATGACAAGCCGCCTCTTCATCCCACCGGACAATTCCCGTATCTTACAACCCGATTTCTCCGGCAGCTCCAGAAAATCAAGCAGATACTCTATTCGCCCTCTCGCCTCCGACGCAGCAAGACCGTAGAACCGTGAATAGATCATCAGATTCTGCAAAACGTTAAGCTCTTCGTCAAGATTGTTGCTCTGAGGAACCACCCCTGAATTATATTTGATCTCCAGTTCGTCATGCCGCGGATCATACCCGAACACCTCCAGCCGCCCCCCGCAATCCCGATCACGCACACACTTGCCATAGACCATCTTCATCATAGTAGTCTTGCCAGCACCGTTGGGCCCAAGAAAACTAAAACAAGTACCAGCTTCAACCGAAAAACTTAGACCGCAAACCGCCCGCAAATCGCCAAAGCTCTTACTAATCTTATCTACGCTAACTATCGTATCTGTCATATATGATAACACGGCCCATTGTACCGCTGGTCCCCAAAAGATCGAATAAGACAGCTTCGCCGAATGCGAAACCGCAGTTTTATATTTTGAATTTTTAGAGGTTACCTTATTACTCGAGTTGCGAACGCAATTTCTTGACCATCCCAAAAAGTACGCCCGGCGCTATTTCAGCCAACTCGCCCGGTTTTTCTTTTGCACTTTCGATTTCACTTAACACCCTAAGCGCCTGAAGCTTAAAACGACCTATCCGCGACGCAGATACCTCCGCCTCGTCGAGCATCCCATCCGCCATCAGCCTAAGGTAAGAAATAATATTCACCGTAAGTTTCTTTTCTTCCGCCTCGTCAAAAACACCACCGGCCTCATCACCTTCTACCTCGTGAAGAATATTTTGCGTAATGTTTCGGGTCTCACGCATCTTCTCTTTGTATTCCACTTCATCTGCCTCATCAAGCGGCGCCAGAGTAAGTTCCTCTTCCTCGGGCAAACTTGGAAGCGGAACATAACACTTGTGACTGCAATGCGGACAATTACCCCACTTACCCCCAGTCTTATCCGGTGCCTTGATCTTTTTCTTACAGCTCTCACAATGAAAATTAATACTCACGGTCATAGCCTCCAAAAAAAACAGTTAAGCTTTGTATTCGACCTCAACCTCAGTAGTAATCCCGCCCCTCGGCGTAAACCGCGATACCACACGCATCCATTTAGGTTTGCACGCATCGGCAAGATCGTCCAGAATATCGTTCGTAAGAGATTCGTAAAATATCCCCTTGTTACGATAGCTCTGCATATAATATTTCAGCGATTTCAACTCTATGCACGACTTATCGGGTATATATTCGATAATAATTTCGCCAAAATCCGGCTGACCGGTCTTCGGGCACACACTCGTAAACTCCGGAACACGCGTAGTGATAGTATAATCACGACCGCAACGAGGATTATCGAAAACTTCCAATTTAACTTCTTCAGCCATCACAATTGCCCTTAACCTTAAAAACCATTATAATTACACCCGTATACTATTAAAAAAACGAACATATTGCAAGGAATACACAGATGTCCAGCGAAAACAAAAAAGCGGTCATCCTCCTAAGCGGAGGCCTCGATTCGGCAACAACCCTCGCCATTGCCCGCGAAATGGGCTACCAATGCTACGCCATGACCTTCAGATACGGCCAGCGGCACAGCGTAGAGGTCGAATCCGCCAGAAAAGTCGCCGCCGCCATGACCGTCAAACAGCACAAAATAATCGATATTGACCTGACCGCCTTCGGACACAGCGCACTAACCGATTCTGCCATAGAAGTACCGAAAAACCGCGAAAACATCGCCGAAAACGCACTCGCCAACGACATCCCGGTAACATACGTCCCCGCAAGAAACACCATCTTCCTAAGCTACGCACTCGCATGGGCAGAGGTCCTCGAAATATTCGAAATCTTCATCGGTGTAAACGCCACAGACTATTCAGGCTACCCCGACTGCCGACCCGAATTCATCGACGCATATCAAAAAATGGCAAACCTCGCCACAGCCGCCGCCATCGAAAACAAGAAAAAATACAAAATACAAACCCCAATAATAAATATGTCAAAAGCACAAATAATCCAAAAGGGAACAGAGTTAGGAGTAGACTACGCCCTGACCCACAGCTGCTACGACCCAAAAGAAAATGCAACACCATGCGGAGAATGCGACTCATGCAAACTAAGAAAAAAAGGCTTCGAACAGGCAGGCCTGAAGGACCCCGTTAAATACGCAAAATAGAATCCCTTGCATTCCGCGCAGAAATAGCGAAACTAATACGAATGGTGATCAACGAAATATTCTATTCCCTTCAGGGCGAAGGCAAACTCATCGGCGTTCCAAGCCTGTTCGTCCGCCTTGCCGGCTGCCCGCTCCGCTGCACATGGTGCGACACAAAATACGCATGGCCCGACGACGCCGGAACAGACTACTCCATCGAAGAACTAAAACAAAAAATACTCACCTATGAAACCCGCCACATAGTAATAACAGGCGGCGAACCGATGACAAACACCCAACTACCCGACCTGCTAAAAGCAATAGCCCAGCCGAGCCGGCACATAACAATAGAAACAAGCGCAATAGAATACATCCCCAATCTGCCCTGCGACCTGATGAGCATAAGCCCCAAACTGGCAAACTCAACCCCGGACGACCAGCCCGCCCCACTAAACAAAGACGTCCTCCAAAAACTAATCGACAACTACAACTACCAGCTAAAATTCGTCGTCGACAAACCCCGGGACCTGGACGAAATCGCCCAGTGCCTCGCAACCCTGAAAAACATAAACCCCTACAACATCCTCCTGATGCCCCAGGCCCGGACAATAAAGGAACACACAGAAAAGCTCCCCATACTAGCCGAAATATGCAAACAAACAGGCTTCACCCTCGCGCCAAGACTGCAAGTGATCCTGTGGGGCGCACAAAAAGGGAAATAACCCCCATAAAAAAATACAGGCCGGGCAAAATGCCCGACCTGCGTATTAAAATAATCGCACAGCCTTCCGATAACTGCGCCGATTTTTACGGTAATGGTGCTAACCTAAGCCAGTTCGCAGCCGTGATCACCAGATCATTTATGTCAACTATTCCATCCGGCACGGTACTGCCGCCGGGACCGCCGATATCGCCTGGGATCGGATCATCCTCATAGGCCTCTTCGTTAGTGCTAAGCTCAAACGCCAGATCCCACGAAATCGCATCGGCATGACCTTGGTGTCCACCAAGATGGAGATCATATGCCGGTATCTGAAGAGGTATTCCAGCATTCCATTGGCTTCCAAGAACAGGCGGCCATGTCGTCGTGTAAGTACCATCTGCATTAAGGACATCAACAGCCGTGATGCTCACAGCGTTGTCCATGAAGAACTTCGGCCGCGTCTTCCAGCCCCATTCATAATCGCAATCTTCATCCCAGATCGGAGCTATGCTAAGCCAGTAAATCCTCGGTGTACCGTCTTCCATCGGTTCCTGGTAGAACCAGTCATCCCCGTCAAGCAGCTGGTTGTACTGGAAGCATGCATCATCAGGTTCCAGCGAAGGATCGTCGGCAGGTATTCCGCCGCCGACGGCTGTACCGTCAGGCAACGCCTGACGAGGATCGCGGTCATACCCGGCAAAGTTCCAAACATAGTTCTCGCAGATGTGCTCCCAAACAAGCTCTTTGGGATGACTGTAACTTTCCGGATCACCGACTTGTGCCGGAACATCCGTCCAGATACCAATATGGAACGCCTTAGGCTGACAAGGCGGATAAGGTTCACGCCAATCCGGGAACGAACCCCACCAATGGAAATCGGTAATAGGACGCTTATCAGAACACTCCCAGTCGTCAGCCGCGATAGGACCTATATGGTAATCGGACACTTCGTCCCATCCCCAGAACAACGGAACATCAGGATCTGCGTCAGCTTCTTCATCGATTATGACAGGACCCTGACTCCATTTCGCAAGCAGAGCTTTAGTCAGTGACGTCTTAGGAGACACCATCAACCAATGCCAATAGTTCCACATAAACACAGGTGTGCCGCCAGGTCCAGGAGCAGGAACCGAACCGCCAACCCAACTGGCGTTCTCGTCGACAATGATCCACAGAACATTTGTAAGGTCGAAAAGCGGTGCAGGTGCCGGACCAACAGCATCAACAAAATTGGTCGCAGTAGGAGTCGCTGCCGCAGTACCGGCTATGGACGTATCGATCGTGATCGTCGTCGGAACGCCCCATTGGATCGGCTCAATTCCGGTATTTCCGCAGTTCCAGTACCACGAACGGATATTACCGCTGCCGGCAGGAGGGGTCTCCAGACCGAGCGAAACCTGAGTAACAGCACCTCCGCCCATTGCAAACTGAGGAGCTGTTACCGCAACCGTTATGATGCAATTTGAAAGATCCGGATCTGCACCGTATTCGAATTTCCACGCACCGGCATAGCTGCCCGACGGCAAAGGAGTATCCTCATCTCCCCACGCCATCACCAGACCAGCATCGTCAGGATCCTCACCCTCAGGGTTACCGTCACCTTCGTAAACATAAAGTTTCGGACTAATGAATTCATTCTCAGGATAAGGCAATGCCGGATCCTCTAAAAATTCCTCATTATTCCACAAAAGCATATACTGATTCCATTCAGCAGGATCCATAGGGTAGATATCCCCGTGCGGATTTTCACTATTTACACCGAGAGTTACTACCCAGTCCTCCAGGGTGTTAAGAGAGAATGACGAATCGCAAGCCTCCACCACTTCCTTGGGACATTCGATAACGAAACGTTCAAGTTCCAGGCCGTCAACATAATCTGTTGTTGTATTGCCGCACAATGGTGAAGTATGCATAGGATCGCTCTTGTCGTCCGTCTGGTTATCGTCATAAATATCCAGATCGACCGTACCGTCTGCTTTCAAACGTATACCTGCCAATACCGCCACATGACCTTTCAGATCTATTTCGATATCCTGACCGTCTTTCAGCTCTTTAAC
>DAOVIC010000108.1 GCA_030671565.1 Anaerohalosphaeraceae bacterium | reverse complement strand
TATGTAATATGCAATGCTGACGAAGGCGACCCCGGCGCATTTATGGACCGGAGCATACTCGAAGCCGATCCCCATTCCGTCATCGAAGGAATGACCATCGGCGCATACGCAATGGGGGCAACCACCGGATACATTTACGTCCGAACCGAATACCCCCTTGCGATCGAAAAGATCGACAAAGCTGTAAATCAGGCAAGGGAATACGGGCTGCTTGGAGAAAATATCTTCGGCACCGATTTCAGCTTCGATCTCAAATTATTCAAAGGTGCAGGAGCATTCGTTTGCGGCGAAGAAACATCCCTCATCCACTCTATCGAGGGACTGACCCCCGAACCTACTCAGAAACCCCCCTTCCCAGCCGAGTCGGGGCTTTGGAAATCACCTACGAACATTAACAACGTAGAGACATGGGCAAACATCGCTTTGATCATTAACAACGGCGCCGGATGGTTCTCCGCCATCGGAACAGAAACCAGCGCAGGCACAAAGGTCTTTTCACTCGCCGGCAACATTGTCAACGCAGGTCTCGTCGAAGTTCCAATGGGAATCCCCCTAAGCAAAATGGTGTACGACATCGGCGGAGGGATTCCATACAACAAAAAGCTCAAAGGCATCCAGACAGGCGGCCCGTCAGGCGGAGTAATACCGGCAACTCTCCTCCATCTGCCGGTCGACTACGAACGCCTGAAAGAAGCCGGCGCCATCATGGGCTCAGGCGGAATGATCATAATGGACGAAGACACCTGCATGGTGGACCTTGCGAAGTATTTCCTCGAATTTACCGGTGACGAATCCTGCGGGAAATGCTCCTCATGCCGCGAAGGGGCAGCTGCTCTTTACGAGATACTGGAAAAAATTTGCAACGGCGAAGGCGAAGAAAGCGACCTCGACCTTCTCGAAGAGATTTCATACGCAGTAAAAGAAGCCTCGATGTGCGGTCTCGGCCAAACGCTGCCAAACCCCGTCCTAAGCTCTCTTAAATACTTCCGCCACGAATATCTCGAGCATATAAAATACAAGAGATGTACCGCCGGCGTCTGCAAAAAGATCATCTCGTCGTCATGCAAACACGCCTGCCCGCTCGACCAGGACGTCCCATGCTATGTAGGCCTTATCGCTCACAGACAGTTCGATGAGGCTATCAAGATCGTAAGAAAAGAAAACCCTCTCCCGGCAATATGCGGAAGGGTCTGCACCCATCCGTGCGAATCAAAATGCAAAGCCGCAGCCGGTGGAGGCGACGCGATCAACATAAGGTTACTAAAAAGATTCCTGGCCGACTACGAGATGGAAAAGAACATTTCTGTCGATATGGACAAAAAGCAAAAGAACGGCAAAAAGGTCGCGATAGTAGGTGCAGGCCCCGCCGGGCTTTCGGCAGGCTACTACCTGGCTCTGGAAGGATACGAAGTGGTCATTTTCGAAGCCCTGCCCGTCGCAGGCGGAATGCTCGCCGTGGGAATACCCAAATACAGACTCCCCCGAGATGTCCTGCAATACGAAATTGATACAATAAAGCAAGCCGGCGTCGAAATAAAAACAAACACAAAGGTAGGCAAAGACGTTGCATTCGAAACTTTAAAAAGCGACTTCGATGCGATATTCATAACGACCGGCGCACATTCCGGGCTGAAACTAAGCATCCCCGGCGAAGAGGTCGACGGTGTAATAGATGGCGTTGATTTCCTAAGAAAGATAAACCTCGATCAGGAAATCACCATCGGCGAAAAGGTTGTCGTAATAGGCGGCGGAAACGCCGCGATAGATGCGGCAAGAACTTCAAGACGCCTCGGCAAAGACGTCACCATCTGTTACAGAAGAACAAAAAATCAGATGCCTGCCATACCCGAAGAGGTAGAAGAGGCGATGGTCGAAGGCGTAAAGTTCGAGTTTCTCGTTGCGCCAGTAAAAGCTATATCAAAAAATGGCAAATTAACCGGCGTCCAGTTCCAGAAGATGCAGCCAGGCGACGTCGACAAGAGCGGACGTCCCCGTCCCGTCCCCATCGAAGGGTCGGAATACGTAATGGACGTCGACACTCTCGTTACTGCCATAAGCCAGGAACCGGATATCGCCGCCGTATTGAAGGGATCCGAGCTTAAGTTCACAAGGTGGAACACCATCGATGCGGACCCGGAAACCTTCTACACCGGCACAAACGGCATCTTTGCAGGCGGCGACGTAGTAACGGGTCCGGACTCCATAACCACCGCAATCTCCCACGGCAAAATCGCTGCAATAATGATTGACAAATACGTCCAGGGCAAACCTCTCGAAAGAGAATACAGCGTCACAAAACCGGCGATGAGGGTCGAACCCGTTGAACTTACCGAAGAAGAGGTCGAAAATCAGGCAGTTCCGGAAATACCGGTTCTTCCTGCAGAGGAAAGAAAATTAAATTTCAAAGAAGTCGAGCCCGGCTTTACGGAAGATGTCGCAGTCAAAGAAGCAAAAAGATGTTTCCGATGCGACCTTCAGGAACCCGACGATGAATAACGGATACAGAAAATGATCAGTTTCACCATAAATGACAAAGAATTGCAGGTCGAAGAAGGCAAAACGATACTGGATGTCGCACATGATGAAGGGATACCAATTCCTACTTTATGTCATCACAAGGAATTGGCTCCTTACGGTGCATGCCGACTTTGCCTCGTAGAAATAGTCGGCGGCGGGCGCCCCACCCTCGAAGCTGCATGTGTTTTCAAGGTCACCGATGGTCTCGAAGTAAGAACCGATACCGAAAGGGTCCAAAAAACCCGAAAGATCATGTTTGAGCTTCTAATGGCACGCTGTCCCGACGCCCCAAAGATCAAAAAACTCGCTTCCGAATACGGAATTGAAGATACTCGCATAACGCTAAAGAAGAAGGATAACTGCATTCTATGCGGATTATGCGTCCGCGTCTGTGCAGAAGTTAGCCTAAGAAATGCCCAGAGTTTCGCCGGGAGAGGCATAAACAGGCAGATTCAGACGCCATTCGACAAACTTTCCGAAAAATGCATCGGATGCGGTGCCTGCGCATATCTCTGCCCCGCCGAATCGTTAACAATTGAAGAAGCAGATTGACCGATGATCACGATTTTTCTTGACGGATCGCTATCTGAGTGTTATAAGTAATAATAAGTTGGCAATTATAATTCATTACTTTCTTAGGGGTATATTATGGAAAACACCAAGATTCTCATTATCGACGACGACGTTGACCTGACAAGTGCTCTTCAGGCTGTTTTGCAAAGCAACCAATACTCTGCTTCTGTAGCAAACACCAGAGAAGAAGGGATGGAAAAGATAAAGGCCGACAAGCCCGACCTGATAATCCTTGACGTAATGTTGGTAAAACAGCGGGATGGATTTGAAGTAGCCAGAGAATTGAAAAATGATGACGAATTTAAGGGCATTCCGATTCTAATGCTCACCGGCGTCGAAAACAAAACCGGCATGGACTTCAAATCGGAAGCAGGCGACTCCGAATGGCTCCCAGTCGATAGTTTCCTTGACAAGCCCGTAGAACCACAGACTCTGCTTGATGAAGTAAAAAAACTGCTGACAAAGTAAATCTCAGTCAGCAGACCGTCGGAAATCGGAGCAACTGAATATTTGCATGGAACCTTTACCGCAAAATATAAGGCTTGTAAGACACGCATACTGGCTTATTAAACTAAGATGGACAGCTATAGCCGGAGTGGCTATGGCTGTTTTTTTTGCGTCCACTTTTTTCGGTGTATCTCTACAGCAAACACAACTCTACATACTCTGCTTAACACTTGTCGCTTACAACCTCGCTATTTTTTCGCTGCTAAAATATTCCAGGAATCACTACCGAAAAACGAATGTATATTTTCCCGGCGTAAAGAAAGTCATAAATTTACAGATGTCGCTCGATCTCTTATTTCTCTCTGTCCTGTTGCATTTCTCCGGGGGCGTAGAAAACCCTTTTATCGTGTACTTCATCTTCCACATGATCATAGCAAGCAGCCTCCTTTCGGTCTTTGAAAGCTACCTCCAGGCAACTCTCGCAACGGTTCTGTTGGTATTTCTCGCCTTATTGGAGTACCAGGAAATAATCCCGCATTATTGCCTCACCGGCTTCATCGAGCACGATGCGCATAATGAAGCTTTCTATGTCTTTGGGAAAGTAGGCATCCTGGCAAGCGCACTCTACCTTGTCGTTTTCATGACAAGTTCCATCGCTGCCCGGTCACGAAAATACGAAGAAGGCTGCCGCCTGACCAACATCAAGCTAAAAGAACAGGATCGCCTCAAAAACGAATACATTTCACGCGTAACACACGATATCAAGGGGCACCTCGCTGCGATACAAAGCTGCCTCGACGTCGTCGTAAACAAAATGGTCGGCCCACTGAATGAACAGCAGGACAACTTCATCTCACGTGCACACGATAGAACAAAAAAACTAACCACGTTCATAAGAACACTGCTGCGACTTACACAAATTCGACTAAGTCACGTAATTGACATGAAGGAATTTTCACTAAAAGAAACCATCCAGGCCGCGATTAATTCCGTTCAATCAAATGCCGAGCAAAAATCAATTAAGATTTCTTCGCAAATATCGCCGGAAATTACAACCATCACCGGAAACCAGTTCTCGATCGAAGAATTAATCACAAACCTACTGCTAAATGCCATTAAATACACCCCAAAAGGCAACACCGTAGCGGTACACACCTCAGATGGTGACGGCTTTGTCCGCATAGCGATAATAGATACAGGCATCGGGATCCCGAAAGATGAGATCGGTCACATTTTCGAAGAGTTCTATCGCGCATCAAACGCTAGAGAAACAGAAAGAGATGGAACAGGTCTAGGTCTTTCAATAGCAAAGCAGATCGTCGAAAGGCATGGCGGAACGATAGATGTAAAAAGCGAGATCAACAAGGGAACAACCTTCAGCTTCACTCTTGCAAAAACTCAATCATCAATCTTATGAGAATCTCGGTTTCAGTAAAATAAATACTTGCATATCTACTCTATATAGATATAATTTCGGCCATGGAAGAAGAAAAAAAGAAAAAGTGCTTATGCGGTTGGCTATGTAAAATAGTCAAAAAACACGGCTTAACATTCATCATCGGCATCGCCTTTGCGATCGTATGTTTTATCGCCTTAAATGCAATGCTCGTTTCCACTTCAACCTCAAAATTCTGCGGAACGCTCTGCCACGAGATGGACACAGCATATCAGAGCTGGCAGAAATCCCCACATTACAGAACTTCAGGCGGCGTACAGATCAAGTGCATAGACTGTCACGCAGCCCCCAAAGAAAAATATTTCACACATCTCTATGACAAGGCCAAAGCCGGAACAAAGGATGTTTTCGCACACTTCTTTGGCGAATACGACTCTGAAAAGTCCAAAGAAAGTGTTCTGGCCCACATGAAGAACGAAACATGCCTACATTGTCACAGTAAACTCCTTGAGGTGCCCGGAGATTTCCAGGAATTACACCAGGATGCCCTTACTCCCACAGAGGATCATGAGCCTGAAAAGTGTATGGACTGCCACTTGGATCTCGGAAACGTCGGGCACGTAAGGTAAACTGGCTGTGCAAGCAATGTCAAATAGGCAGGTTTTTTCGCACAATTACACCGCAAAAACAACAAAAGCACTCCAAGTCCCTGAAATCAAAGAACTTATGGAGCGCTTAATAAATACAACGGAGAGGGGGGGATTCGAACCCCCGGTACAGGCATTACCCGTACGACGGTTTAGCAAACCGTTACCTTAAGCCACTCGGTCACCTCTCCAGGTGCTCCGTATATCGGCCATACCAGGCTAAAAACACAACTTAAGCCATTATCGCTCGAATTCGAAATACTTTACATCAGGTTTGAAAAAATTGCAAGCATTTATAAAAGGGAATATAAGGTTTTCTCAGCAAATTGGGCCTGAACCGGATTATTCTGCGGCAATGATGTTGCTTATTTTCTCCAGTGCCGACGTCGCAAACACCCAGGGATACATATCTTCGTAATACCACAGGCTGGCAAAGTAAAGCCCTATCGGTGCAGGCTTAACTGCTTGCTCGCCTGCAAATTGCTCCATG
>DAOVIC010000061.1 GCA_030671565.1 Anaerohalosphaeraceae bacterium | reverse complement strand
CCTCACACATCTTCCATCGCCAGCCTTAACACCGCACCGCTCGCAACTCTTGCGCTTCGGAAGCTACGGCTTGATCGCCGTTCGCTTTCCTTCGCTTGCCCCAGGTCTATCATAGTCGCAAGCACAGCGCAATCGCACCGGTCGCCGCGTCGTTTTTCGACAAATGCCGAAAAAACGAAACGCATCTCCCTCGATTATCTGCGCGTGGTAGCGCGAAAGTCGCACAGGGTATCGCATAGCCCAGCACTCCTACCATTATCATAGTTGCCATGTCGTTCCTGGATTCCAATGCCATGCGCATCGCAAGCTGTCGCAAAATTCCTATCTCCCTTCTGTTCGTTTTGGTTTTCTCCGCGTCTCTTCCTTACCGTCGTATTGTAACGCCATCCGTCTGTTCGTTCACCGAGAAGACTCCGCGTCTCCCGGGGGGAGCGCCTTCGCTTCCCCCCGGACCCCCCCGGCCGCTTATCGCGCGAACCGTTTGCATGTATATAACCGTTATTCGCGAGCGGCCGTTCTGGTTGCGCACGTTATCGAAAACTGGATCGTCCGTCCTGCACTCCTTTCGGTGACAAGTCACCGAATCAGGGGCGGCATACGCCGCCTTGCTGGTTTCACCAGCACAAAAGGGTTGTAGACCGCCTATCGGCTGGTATGGCACATACGGGGGCGGCAGCCCCGTTATTACCTTGCTTTGCTCGGCGATCAAAACCAACACACAAAAAGGATTCTCGACCTGCTTTGCAGAACTCAAACATTCTATCTTTATCGCGTTAACTTCGTAAACGCACACTAAAAAAAGGAACTACGCTTCACGGCAGCCGACACGCCAGCACAACATAATGTCATGCCGGACTGCTAATTCGTGAAACGCAAACTATCCTTATTTACTTTCGCCGAATGTGGCTTTTTCCGCCTTGCGATAACGCCAAACAGAAAACTTTTTATCCTCCAGGTAGCTTTTCTCTTAGAAAATAGCACTCACTCCATTCCTACCCAAACCGATGACAGGTCGTAAAACAACAGGGACTTGGCTATTATTATACTTGTAGGAGAAGGGACGGTTGCAGGCAACCTTCGATACGCAACTTCGTTGCTTGACGCTCGACAAGCTCGACTATCGGCCAAACTGCGCTTATGACGTCCGCGCTTGTTTTCCCTGTTTTTTAGACCTGTCACTTTGCATATCTGCAAAGCCTATTCCGTGAGGCGATTTCCAGAGAGTTTTCTTCAGGGGAGAATCATAAAAAGTTTTTCTGCTGTATAAACCCGAACAAAATTTGTGCCAGTTGCTTTGCTTTGGTGTCACAGAATTTTGTTTGATCGGGTTTCTGCTTCGGCGAAAAGCTGGCAAAAATCAGCAGAACTGCATTGCTGATTTTGCCAGAGAACTGCAAAGCACTGCCCCCCCCATCCCCTTGCGAGGAGGGCAGTTTTTTTTAGAACAGAAAAGCAAAAAACAAATAAATTACTTTTTTTTGAAAGGGTCAAAAAATGGCAGACGAGAAAAAAATGACGTTGAAAGAAAAAATGAACAGTCCGGAAGTTGTCGCGAAGGTCAAAGAGGTGACCAGCTTTTGCATTGACAACGGTTTTAATGCTGAACTTTGCGGCGTATGGGTTTGGGTCAGCTTCGAAGAAAAACCGTCGGACGAGGTGCGGGCGAAGTTGAAAGAGGCGGGTTTCAAATGGAGTCCCAGACGCGAAAAGTGGGCGCATAATTGCGGAGTCAAAACCGCTTCGTCAAAATCCGGCGATCCGTTCGCAAAGTACGGTTCAGTTAAGATCGTGAGGAAAGCAAGTTGAGTGAATTACTGATGAACTCGTTGAAGTTGGCCGGCCTTGTGTCGGTCAGCTTCACACTTTACGGAATCGGGTTTTTTGTGAGGGACTTTGTGTCCGGAACGAACCATTTAGAATTAATGGCTTTTCGCAAAGCAAAACAGAAACGCCGGAGCCGATTTCTCTTGCGAAAACTCCACGAAAGGCAAATGCAGGAACTACAGCAAAAAGCAAACAAACGAAAAAACGATTTTTACAAATAGAAAGGGCGAAAAAATGACCGCACTTATGGAAATACACGCAAGACTTGAGGCAATAGCCTACAAAGTAACCGACAACTTCTGCTACAGCTGCTACAAGGTCGTAGAAGGCGACTACTGCCCAACCTGCCACAGCGACGACTTCATGCGTCACATGGACGGCGTCGGCGTAGAATACGGCACGGAGTGGGTAATTGAGGAGCTTATCAAACAACACTGCGAATCAATCGACGAGGAAGAACTTTTTGACGAAATGATGGACGAATGTTATCCGGAAATCGAGATCGGATGCTGCAGCTGGCAGCCGTCCTATGTCCTGAAGGAACTGGACCCGACAGCCTACCGAATCGGAGTCAGCGAACACGCCTCAAGCCTCGTCGAAGACGACCAACTCTACGAACTCGACGGCGAATACTACCAGATGTTCGACATAGAAGAAATGATAGACGAACTGGAATAAACCAAGGGGGGAGAAATCCCCCCATTCATCATTAAACATTAAGCATTTGCCATTTGGCTGGCTTGCCCCATATTTTTCTACAAAACAACAACTTTTCCCTTGTATTACCTGCCAAAGTCCGATATAATCACTCTTGTTTGAAGCGGTTCCCAGTGTAGAGGCGGGTGATGACGCACTCCACAGGGTGGTAATCCAATATTTAACGTGCTTGTAGCTGGTATTTGACACATTTTTTTGGGAAGAGAAGATGAAGAAATTGATCGTTTTGTTAATTGTACTTTCCATTTTCGCAATTAATTCTACAGCTATGGCTGATGATTTTTATATTGATGACGGTGGCTCGCTTACTATCGATCACGCCACATGGCAAAATGACAGGCTTTGGTTCGATTACGATATTTATACTGCACCAAATCCCGGTACGCATGTAGACCTGGTAACAAATGGTGTGGTTTATGACCTGAGAACTTATAATAATTCGAGTTTAGATATATCCGGCGGAACAATCAGGGATGATCTCAGGACATATGGTAACTCCACCGCTAAAATATCCAGCGGATCGGTTAATTTCATTCACGCTTGGGCAAACAGTGATATCGAAATAACCGGCGGAACAATCGGTGACACGGTCAATACATGGGATAATTCCACAGTTAAGATATCCAACGGGTTGATCGGAGATAATTTTCAGTTACAACATAATTCTACCGTATATTTCTCTGGCGGATCGATTGCAGGCAATCTTCAGGGGTGGGGAGATGCGGTTATCAACATCTCCGGCGGGTCTGTCGAAGAGTATCTAAGGGGAAACCATAATAGTACCATCAACATGTTGGGCGGGAGTGTCAACCATCTTGCGGCATACAATGACACAATGGTCTACTTGTCGGGTGGGTCGGTCGGAGGCTCGTTTAATGCACACGATGACAGTATTATTTATCTCGATGGCAGCGGCTTTGCGATAACTATAGACGGAGTTACAACAAGCCTATCGAATGGAGACATGCTCAGTGACTTCGGAAAGTTGATAGATGGGGGCAGTCTGGTTTATTACACGGGCATCATCACTGGTACATTAGCTGACGGTTCGGCTTTGAACGATGAATTCACTATCTTTAACATGGGCAGCTTTGAAGGTACAGCAGATATTATCATCATCCCTGAACCGTGCAGTTTAGTATTGTTGTCCTTGGGTGGTTTGATGTTACGCAGACGCAAAACATAAATTACAACGAGGCCAACCGCAGCACCTGCGTAAGGTTCAATCCCTCCAAATCCAAATCTTCCGGAATATGGTCGGCGATCTTGTCATACTTATGACTTTTCTGGCACGATTCATAAGTCAGATCATAACACTCACGGCATCCAAAGTATTGACCGGCAGGGGGGAGGTACAGTTTTGTTACTCTGTTACCGCAGTAAATCTCGTCTTTGACGGCAGGGCACAAGAACCAATATCTCAGCCCCCCATAGTTACAATTCGTAGAACTAAGCTCTATCGTCTGTCTACTGGTTACAAAACCCCCGATTCTAAGCTGTAAACAGATTATGTCACCGTCACCACCTGTAACAGTTTGAATATTAACTCGTCCCATCTCTTTTCCGGCAGGATCGGTCCAGACAATCTCCCCAGCCCTGCCAGCAGATAAGAACCCATTGACCCTAAGAATCTTGACGCTGATTGTCATACATTGCTGAACAGAAGTCTTACGCAAATACAAATCCACCCATTTGCCGCTACCAAATCCACCCATAATATTTATCCTAAATCATTAACCTACGGGCTTATTTCTTCATTTGTAACGGTAACAAAGCCCACCAAAGTTTTAATGGTCTGCTTGATATGATCCGGTAGGCTATCCCATTTATTTACGATTTCAATCAACTCAGATGGCAGGGGGGTAGAGGAGTTTTCCTCTGTCAAGGGGTGTTTGTAAGCAGATGCTACAGTTGATAATTGCGGCTTATCTAAGTCTTTGTTATTGCGAGTGTTATCGTTTTCACTGCGTTGACTCTTAATCAGCGGGTCGTGGGTTCGAATCCCCCATCGCCCATCAGTTAACCTCGTGTAACTCATATAGTTACATGAGGTTATGTTTTTAGCGGCTCCCCATTTTCCATTTGCTAAATAAGTATATAGCCAGCCTTTTACTGAACCGTATTATAGCACAGATATTAATACGTCAGACTTTTAGGAAGTATTCCATCAGCTCGTGGCCTTTTTCAACGCTAAACCCTGAATCCAAAGCGTTTTTTTCAGAGAATGGTTTTGGAACTATTGCTTCCATACCTGTCCCTGCTATGGCAAATGGCACCGGTTCATCCGAGTGTGCCTGTGTTGCGACCGGGGTCGGGTGGTCCGGCATTACCAGTATCCTGTAGCTGTCGTACTGCTTGATCGCCTCGTAAACCGGCCCTACGATATATTCGTCTATATCTTCAAGAGCTCTCATCTTAGCAGCGGCGTTACCGGCATGCCCTGCTTCGTCGGGTGCTTCCACATGTACAAAAACAATATCGTAATCGTTCAGAGCCTCTATCGCCGCCTCAGCTTTTCCCTGGTAGTTTGTATCGATATATCCCGTTGCCCCTTCGACTTCGATAAGGTCAAATCCGATAAGCTTTGCAAGCCCTCTGACAAGATCGACAGCAGTGATCGCAGCTCCTTTAAGCCCGAATCGCGTGGAGAATCTTTCGAGAGCGGCTTTTCTCCCCTGTCCCCAGAACCACACAGACGAAGCAGCATTCTCATCGAGGTCCTTGCGAACACGATTGATCTGATGATTATCAAAAAGCTGCTGTGAACGTGCCATGATGTCGTTAAGGAAGTCCGCGTTTTTTCCCTTAGGAAGATTTTTAACGATCTTTTTGCCGATGATATCATGCGGCGGTTGCGTCGTAATATCGAAATCCATCTCAGAGACCACAAAGAGGTGACGGTAACTAACGCCCGTATAAAAACGTATGCCTTCAATGTCGTCCAGCGCCTCGGCCAGATCGGTTATCAGCGTCTTTGCCTCATCGGTCGAGATATGCCCGGCACTATGGTCCGCCATTTTCTCATCCGCAAAAGTTACCAGATTGCATCTGAATACCCAGTCCGAAAGATCGAGCGGTATCCCCATCGCCGCCGCCTCGATCGGTGCGCGCCCGGAATAACATTGCGTCGGATCATAACCAAGCAGCGACATCTGCGCAACATCGCTCCCGGCAGTCATCCCTTCTGGAACCGTACGAACAAGACCCTGCTTGCCATCCATCGCGATTCGGTCGATATTCGGCGTCTCGGCTGCTTCGATAACGGTTTTACCGTCAAATGCCTCGATAGGCTCATCGGCAGCACCGTCAGGTATGATGATAACGTATTTAGTCTTCAAGGTTATCCTCCGGTATGTCAACTATTCGTATAGAAACGGGCTCTTCCTGCACTATTTCGAGTTTCTTAAGGTCGCACAGAACTGCCGATACACTTTTCTGTAGATTTGGATGCGTGGTGATGACCACAGGAACCGCACTTCCTTCGCACTGCGCCTCATGCTGTAGTATCCCTGAAATACTGGTATCATGTTCTGCCAGAATATTCCCGATCTTCGCAAAAGTGCCCGGGACGTCGGTAACCATCAAGCGGATATAAAACCGGCTCATAAGATTATCGACAGGTTCGATGTTCTGTATAGTTACTTCTCTGGGCAAAACTGTTTGAGCGTTAAAGAGGTGTTGCGAGTTGCCCATCGCCACCTCGATGATGTCCGCCACAACTGCACTGGCTGTAGGCATCATCCCGGCTCCGCGTCCGTAGTACATAGTCTGGCCGACCGCATCCCCAAACACGCTGACAGCGTTGAAAGGACCGTCAACCCGGGCAAGGGCACTGTCTTTAGCAAGGAACGCAGGGTGAACGCGAAGTGAAATACGACCGTCCGCGTTTTTCTCGCCGATTGCCAGAAGCTTCAAAACATACCCCATCTCCTGTGCGTAATTAATGTCTTCGATACTGACATCTTCGATACCTTCGATGCTGATGTCTTCAAGTGCGATATCGTATCCGAAAGCAAGTGAGGCAAGGATAGCAAGCTTATGTGCGCTGTCTTCACCGTTGATGTCGAGAGTAGGGTCGGCTTCTGCATAGCCCTTTTCCTGTGCAGCTTTCAAAACCTCATCGAAGGACGTCCCATTAGCCGTCATATTCGAAAGGATATAGTTGCATGTCCCGTTAAGGATCCCATACAAAGCGGATATGTCGTTTGCCGCAAGCCCCGTTCGTATTGCAGATACGATCGGTACCCCTCCCGCACAACTCGCCTCAAATGCGATGCAAACATTATTATCGCGGGCGGTCTTGTAGAGTTCGGGCCCATGTTTCGCAAGCAGCGCTTTGTTAGCGGTAATAACATGCTTAGAAGCCTTAAGCATCCCAACCTGGATATCTTTCGCAACAGTCGTCCCGCCGATCAGCTCGACTCCGATATCGATGCTGGGATCATCGACGATAGCATTAAGATCGTCTGTCAGCATCCCTTCAGGAAGCACCACAGAACGCACCGACGTCGTATCGAGATCGACCACCTTAGCAAGTTCAAGTTCGATACCCGTCTTCGCTTTGATTGTATCGGAATTTTCGAGGATTATTTTCGCTACGCCGGCACCGACCGTACCAAAGCCGACCATGCCTATCCGAATTTTCTTTTCAGCCATTTATCATTCCCTTTGATATGTATGCAAGTTTTTGCGATTGTAGGGTAATATGGCGTATTAGGTCAAGTAAAAAGGCTTTTTCTGCGTAAATTTAGATCGGTTCGGATTTGATGATAGCATCGAAGAAAGCAGGGTCTAAAAACGCATCCTCACCCTCGACATTGTGCTTTGTCAGCATTTTGATAGTTCCCGCGAATTTTTTGTCAAGCGGCGCGACATATCTCCCCGCCTTCAATCCGCCTTCATCCGGTATTTCGATCTGATATGCGTGCAGTGTAAGGCGTTCGATGAGTGGTTTTTCTTCTCGGCCGCGGCGGACTTTGTATTTTGCCTTAAAATCAGAAAGCAGGATCGGACGCGTAGAACTGTAAAGCGGATCGATCGCAAGCGGCATATGCACATTGCTCATATGAACACGTATCTGGTGCGTCCTGCCGGTAACCGGCGAAACCGCAAGCAATGCCACCATACCGAAGTCCGCCAATAGCTTCCAATCCGTGATCGCCGCCTTGCCATGTTTAGGGTCGGCAACCATGATCTTGGGGTTCCTACGGCTGCGTGAAATAGGTGTCTTGATACAGCCGGAATCGTAAGTTACGGCTCCGTTGACAAGTGCGAGGTACGTCTTCTTAAAAAGCCTCTTCTCGAAAGCACTTGAATACAGGCTTTGCGTTTCGCTATTCTTCGCCAGGATCATTACTCCCGACGTATCCTTGTCAAGCCGGTGAACAAGCAGCAGTTTTTCCGTCTCAGGAAGCTGTTTCGCCAGTATTGGTATCAGGTCCAAATTGCCTGACCGATCTTTTGTAACCGAAATGCCCGAAGGTTTATTGATGACGACGATATTATCATCCTGGTGAATGATCTGTATTTTTTTGGGGGAGGTCATAGTTTAATTTTTCGCTGTGTATAGAGATTCTTACAAGGCTTGTAATATCCTTGCAACGCCTGGATATGATGGTTCAGATGTATTATCAGATACCGGGCTCATTATCTGCTGTCTCTTCCGTCGGTATTCCGATTATCTCGGTGTTGTGCATATCGCTGGAAATATCCAATCCGCCCGGAAGAATATCCGCATCATCGGTACTAACTTCAGATCGATTGACACTCTTGGAAACATCTTTAGGAGCTTTGATCGACTCTTCCTCCGGTGCTCCATCTACCTGCACGACAAACTTCAGCGGCCCGATCTCAATTATGTCACCGGCACAGATTAAAGTTTCGTCGATACGTTCGCCGTTAACAAATGTGCCGTTGCGCGAACCCAGGTCCCGGATATTCAGTACATCCTCATCTATGGTTACCTGGCAATGACGTCGTGAAATGACCATAAGCGGTACACAAAGGTCGCAGTCCTGACGGCGGCCAATTACCGTTACAGAGCTTGGAAGGGTAAAGCTTTTTCGGGATTCGCCGTTTTTCAATAGAATAAGATTTACTTCCATCTTTGCTCCTTTCGCAAAAATGTGTTATCTTCAACTACAACTATTATACGACTGATAAGGCCCTCTTACAAGTCGCAATTTGAAATTATGAAAAAACAACTGTATTAACGGGGATTTTAGTGCTATTTAAAGCCGTAATATTTGATCTTGACGGAACTCTTGTCGATACTCTCGAAGACCTCGCAGATGCCATGAACTGGGCGCTTACCCAACTTGGAGAGGACACACACAGCCTCGACGCCTGCAGGCAAATGATAGGCAATGGCGTTGCAATGTTTGCCAAAAGGGCACTTGGGCCTGACAAACAGCATCTAAAATCAAGACTCCTTGAGCTCATGAAAGCTCGTTACAACCGGCATTGCTTCGCAAAAAGTACCATTTATACAGGCGTAAACGAGCTTATAGCAAAACTTCGCCAAATATCTATCCGCTTGGCAGTGGCCACGAACAAAGAGCACAATGACGCGGTAAAAGTGGTCGAGCACTTTTTCGGGAAGGGGACTTTTGAGGTAATAAGCGGCGTCCGCCAAAACGGACCGGTCAAGCCGGACCCGGCCTTCGCACAGGAAATAATGACCAAAATGACACTTGCGAGTGATGATTTTGTCGTCGTGGGAGACAGTGATGTCGATATCGCTACTGCAAAGTCGGCCGTAATGCGATCCATTGGCGTTACATGGGGGTTCCGCTCAAGACAAGACCTTTGCGACGCTGGAGCCGATTTTATCGTAGATAAGCCCGATGAAATATTCCATTTGCTTACTTGACATAAGTTCAGCTGTGGTTTATATTTATTTACAATTGTATGATGCGTTGTTTTGTCGCCAATCATTGGTAAGATTATTTTAAGGTAATTTGGGCACACATGGCAAAAGTTAAACTTCCCGACGG
>DAOVIC010000099.1 GCA_030671565.1 Anaerohalosphaeraceae bacterium | reverse complement strand
TCTTAAAACCGCTGTCCTCTATTACTGTCAGGGGCAGGACATGAAAGGCGAAAATAAAGTCGGGTCGATGAGCGAAAAGGAAATCGCAGACATCGCCGCCTCATTCCAGGCAGCGGTAACAGACGTTCTGACAAAAAAAACAATAAGAGCGGCGGACCACATAAAAGCAAAAACTGTTTTGCTCGGCGGAGGCGTTGCCGCGAATTCGGCTCTTAGAGACCATTTGCAAAAAGCCTGCGACGAAACGGGCAGAAAACTTCTCATTGCCCCAAGACATCTCTGCACCGACAACGCTGTAATGGTTGCCTCGCTTGCTTATCACAAGTACGAAGCCAAACAATTTGCAGACTTAACTCTCGAACCAAAGGCAAGCTACTAATATGAACGAAGAACAGTTGGAAAATTTGCTGGAAAAAGTAAAGTCGGGCGAACTGGCTATTAACGATGCTGTGGAAACATTAAGGCATCTGCCGTTCGAGGATGTGGGGTTTGCACGGATCGACCATCACCGGCAGATCAGGTGCGGCTTTCCGGAAGTGATCTACTGTCCCGGCAAAACAACCGAATACATAATCAAAATATTCGAACAACTCGCACAAAAAGATCATAACGTTCTGGCAACTCGTGCGGGGCAGGAAGTTTTTGACGCACTTGAAGCAACCGGCAAATTTCCGAATGCCGAATACGACAAACTGGCAAGAACTATCCTTCTCCTTCAACAGGCGGCTGATGATACCGAAGATTACATCGCTATCGTAACGGCAGGGACGGCGGATATGCCTGTCGCGGCGGAAGCACAGATAACTGCAAAAGCGATGGGTCAGAAAACCGAACTGATCTGCGATGTCGGAGTTGCGGGCATTCACCGGTTGCTCGGACATGCCGAAACTCTGGATACTCTGCGAAACGCATCCGTAGTGGTCGTGATCGCCGGGATGGAAGGGGCACTTGCAAGCGTGATCGGGGGACTGGTCGACTGTCCTGTGGTCGCGGTACCGACCAGCGTAGGGTACGGGGCAAGCTTCGAAGGGATGGCTGCACTTTTGGCGATGCTGAACAGCTGTGCCTCAGGCGTATCGGTAGTAAACATAGACAACGGATTCGGGGCAGCGTACACGGCAAGTATCATTAATCGAAAAATATCAGAGAAGGGGCACCCTTCAGGGCGATAAATGTCCGCGAGTAAAATGGCAAAAATTTTCAACATGCAAATTACCGCAAATAGAATGATATTTTCAACCATAATAACTGGAGCATAAATGATGCAGACTGTAACTGAGTTGCCGAAACTTCAAAAACGCGAGAACGCCGCTCATAAAGGAAACTTCGGTAAAATATGCATAATCGGCGGACAAGTCGGTATGGCAGGAGCGGCTGCACTTGCGGGCAAAGCGGCCCTTCGGTCAGGAGCAGGGCTGGTGCGGATCGCAATTCCAGAAAGCATTCTCCCTACCGTGGCGGCATTTGATGCGTGCTGCACAACCATCGCGCTTGCCGACGAAGATGGGCATGTTTCCCGGGACGCACTGCCGGCGGTTCTGGCGGCTGGTCAGGATAACGATATTGTCGCGATAGGGCCGGGGCTTGGGACGTCGCGTCCTGCGCGTGATATTGTCAACGCATTGATCGCAAAAGAAAATCTAAGACTCGTCATAGACGCCGATGCATTAAACTGCCTGGCAAAGGATCCGAGCTGGATCCAAAGGCGAAAAGCCTCCAGCGTCCTTACTCCGCATCCGGGCGAGATGAAACGGCTTTGGGAATCACTGTTCCGCGATCAACTGCCGGAAGACAGAAGCGAGCAGGCAACTTCGCTTGCGGAAAAAACCGGATGCTGCGTTTTATTAAAAGGCGCCGGGACAATAGTCGCCGATACAGAAAAAATTTACGTTAACACCACAGGGAACCCCGGGATGGCGACAGCGGGTGCAGGCGACGTGCTTACCGGGATGATCGCCGGACTTGCCGGGCAAAATCTGGATAACTTCCAGGCAGCTCAACTTGCAGCATTTATACACGGAACGGCAGGAAGTATCGCGGCCAAGAAGAAAGGGCAGCTGTCCATGATCGCAACGGACATTATACAACTGCTGCCGGAAGCATTCAGGAGACACAACGAAAAAAAATAATTTGCTATTTTTTCTACTCCAAACAGCGTACACGTTTTGACCGCTTTGACAGTCTGCTGTCTTATTATACCTCCCCGTTTTTTATTTCTATTTTATACGGCGCAGAAAAAAAGCATGCCCGTTAAACGGCAGGCATGCTTGTAAATTTCATACGCGAAAACAGATCCTTACTTTTCCACCAGATCCGCACCAACAGTCTCTAAAGACTCGACCATTTCCTCTATTGCCTCTGAAACAGTTTCGTTAAGCGGGGTATCCTCAAATTCTTCCTGCTGTTCTGCGGGCTTAAAAGGCAGAGGCTCAGCAAACTGAACCGCGACACGCCTTACATAAGCACTGATCTCATCAACCCTGCATATCCTTCCGTTCCTGACAAAATTCTCCAATGCAAACGGATCGGCATCGCCATGGCTTGGAACGCTAAAACGAGTTGTTATCTCCTGGCCGGGATAGGGACATTTATCTGCATAACAAGTGAAAGCTGCTCCTCCGCTGCTGACATCGACCATCTGTCCCTGCGAAAGGATATCGTCATAATTCTCTGCAAACCAAACCGGCCAACTGTAACGCAACCGCACCTCAGATCGATTATCTGCCGAAAGTCTTGGCTCCTGCCTGTTTTCTGTAAACTCCTTTGCCATATCATTCATCGCTGCTCTCCTGTTATTGCTGTGCACTCCGCTGAAATTTCCCGTTTGTCCGCGGGCAAATATTTTTGAACCTTACCTCCTCCTAATCGGCTCGCAACGGGGCGTGCTTAATCACATTTGCGAAAAATCTTCCGATAACCGACCGAATATCAATATCACGCTTGGCACTTTAGTGCGCATACCTACCGTTAAAACAAAAAAACAGCGAATACCGCCGGATACACCGGCACAACAATCTGAAAAACATCCCCCAAAAACACACCCCCCGCCTCGATTTTTTCAAGGCAACGTCCTATATCACCGACCCTTCAAGCTATACTATCTGCTCTGAAGTTTCTTCTGCAATCGAGCTGCCTCTTGACGAAACGCCTGACCCCGCTGTTTGTAATTGACAAACATATCATAGCTGGCACATGCAGGCGAGAGCAGCACAACGTCCCCGGGTGAGCAAATCAAAAACGCTTTCTCGACCGCCTGGCTCATCGATTCGGCACGAGCAACCTCAACCCCTTCGCCTGCGCGATCAATCGCGGCGGCGATCTGGTCGGCTGTCTTACCTATGAGGACCGCCCCTTTGGCTCGCGATGCGATCGCCTGGCCAAGTGCATCGAACGGCAATCCCTTATCATAGCCGCCGGCGATAATAACCTTGCCTTCGTCAAAAGCTGCCAATGCTGCGATCGCACTTGCCGGGGTCGTCGCTATCGAATCGTCATACCACTTGACGTTCGCAAACTCGGCAACCAGTTCAAGGCGGTTGGCCAGGCCCTGGAAAGTTTCCACCGCCTCTGCGATGCGATCGTTATCAACCGCATAGTGGCGGGCAACTGCTAATCCGGCGGCAAGGTTCGAAAGATTCATCTGGCCGCAAAGCGAAAATTTCTCGGCAAGGGACGCGTCAACATCGTCTGACGAATACAAAATGCACTGGCGCCCGGTTTGGCCTTTGTATTTTTCATACCACGACCTGCAAACCTCGTCTTCGGCGCAGAATATCGAAACGCAAGGCGTTTTTTGCCGGGCAAACAAAATTTCCTTCGCCCGGCAATATTCCTGAAAAGTGCCATGGCGATCAAGATGGTTGGCCGTAAGATTTATTATCACGGAGACATCGCAGCCTCGCTGACAATGTTCCAACTGTTCGGCCTGGAAACTGCTGATCTCGAGTACCGCGATATCGTCATCTCCCATCTGGTCAAGCAAAGTCAGCAAGGGTCTGTTGCCGATATTGCCGCCAAGGAAAACTTTTCTGTCCGATGCCGCTAAAAGATGCGCCGTGATGGCGGTCGTAGTGCTTTTACCGTTAGCGCCGGTGATGCCGACGATCTGGCCGGCGAACAAGTTAAAAAATATCTCGATCTGCGAAGTGACGATCTTGCCTGCATCCCGAGCCAATTGCACAAACTCATTGTTGCCCGGAACGGCGGGGTTAACAATAACAACATCGGCCCACTCGGAAAAATCCTCGCGGACATGGCTTCCGAGATGATAAGTTATGTCATGTCCGGAAAGCTTCTCGATCGAGCCTGCTAACTCCTCGGCATTTCCAATATCGGTAACAATAACTTCCGCTCCGGATTTTGCCGCAAAAGCGGCGCAGTCGGCTCCGCCGCCGAAATTCCCCAGCCCCATAACAAGAATACGCTTACCAGAAATATCCATGCAATTATATTACGCCAAAAGGCCGTCTTTATCAACAGTCGATACGGAAAGAATTAACGCATATATAAAAGCTTGCGTATTTATCCCAATACGTATAATATTTAATAGGGTGTTCTGAAAAACTGTTCGCCTGCGGCAAAAAAAGCGTTTGCCGGTATTTTACGGATATTCGTGAAGGTTAAACTATAAATTATTCAAAGCGCTCTGATGAATATCGCGATTTCATTTTGCTGTTTATGTTTGCTGTTTTTGCTTGGTAAGTTACTACGGGGCAAGGTTGGTTTTCTGCGTAATTTTTATATTCCAACCGCAATCATTGCCGGGGTACTCGGATTGATAATATTGCAATCGGCAGGGAAATGGGTTCCCGTCTCCTGCACAGCCGGCTGGTCAAAGCTGCCTGGCTTTTTGATAAACATTGTCTTTGCAACGTTATTTCTTGGCATGAATATTCCCAAAGTCCCGGTGATCTGGAAGGAGTCCGCCCCTCAGCTTGTTTACGGTCAGATCGTTGCCTGGGGTCAATACGTTGTTGGCATTGGTGCGGCGATCTTTTTGCTCAAACCTTTTTTTAATGTTCCGGGGTATTTTGGAACTATCGTTCCGGTTGGTTTTGAAGGCGGGCACGGAACTGCGGCGGGGCTGGCAGAAACATTTGATTCTATCGGCTGGGCAGACGGAGCACAGTACGCTATGGCAGCGGCAACTGTCGGGGTGGTGAGTGCCCTTTTTGTGGGGATGATCTTAATCAACTGGGCGGTCCGTACCGGCGTGGTACCTAAGCTTAAAACCACGGAAGTGCCAAAGGATACCGCCGGCCGTGTGCCTGTCGGATATCAAACGGTAAATACTGCTTCGATCGATACCCTCACCTGGCACATCGTTGTCATTGGTGCTGCAATACTGGTTGGCGTTATGATCAAGCAGTCGTGCATATGGTTGACGTCAGCGGCGCAACTTGAATCCCTGAACAATCTTGCCAGTACGTTCCCGCTGTTTCCGCTTTGCATGATCGGCGGAGTTGTGGTGCAGAAATTGTTTGCAATGGCCAATAGAGAGAGCATGGTTGACAGGACGCTGATGATAAGTCTATCGGGGGCAGCTTTAGATTTTCTGATCGTATCGGCGATCGCGACCATTAAACTGCCGGTGATAATCAAGGGCATTGTTCCATTCGGCATTATCGTAGTCGTCGCCGTTGCGTGGAACGTATTCTGTGTTTTGTACCTTGCCAAAAGATTATTGCCGGACGCCTGGTTTCAGCGGGCTATCGTCGAGATGGGCCAGTCGATGGGCGTAACCGCGACGGGTCTGCTATTGCTGCGAACGGTCGACCCGGATCATGAGACGCCCGCCTATTACGCGTTCGGATATAAACAGCTGCTTCACGAACCGTTTATGGGGGGAGGGCTATGGACGTCCATTGCGATTCCGTTTGCGATCGTCCACAGCGCATCGGCAGTCTTTGCCGTAAGCGCGGCAGCGGTGATGTTCTGGGCCGTTATGTGGTTTGTACTTTTTAGAAGGCAAAAAACCGCGCAAAGTCAATAACACCTGATGAAAATCAAAAAGGTCAGACGTTTTTTTAACTCGCGTATTCGGCGATATCGATCTTGAGCTTATCTCCTGTTTCCTGCTGAAGCCTTACGAAACGCGTGAACAATTTTTTTATCACCTTGCTGTATTTTTTGTCGGCTGCGAGGTTCTTCATTTCCTGCGGATCATTCTTTAAGTTAAACAGTTTATACTTATTCAGCTTCGGATACATTATCAGCTTATATCCATCCATCGTGATCATCCGTTGAAGGTCCGACAGGTAAGCGCCGTAGATCGCATCGTAGTTTTGCTTTCGCCGGCCGGTGATCAAAGGCAGCAGGCTCTTAAACTGCACATGCTTCGGTTTTTTCACCCCTGCAAGTTCCAGCGTCGACGGCATAATGTCCTGCAAATAAACAGGCGTGTCGATCTTCTTGTTCTTTGCGATCCCAGGTCCGCAAACCATCAGCGGAGCCCGCACACTGTGATCATACATATTCTGTTTACCCATCAAGCCATGATGTCCTACGGCAAGGCCGTGATCGGAGGTAAAGAATATATAAGTATTATCCGCTTTGCCGCTTTTTTTAAGCGCCTTCAGTATCCGCCCCACCTGGGCATCCATATGTGTCACGATAGCGTAGTACTCCTGCCTGTTAACCTTCACCGCATATTCGGTCCGTGGGAAGGGCGCGAGCTTCTCATCCCGCAAACGTACGCCACATCCGATGTCATCCTTATCGGGATAAAGCGGCTGAAAGCTTTCGGGCACCTTCACACTTCCTAATGGATACTTATCGACATACTCCCTGGGCGACTGTCGCGGGTCGTGCGGCGCATTAAACGCAAGGTACATAAAGAACGGA
>DAOVIC010000152.1 GCA_030671565.1 Anaerohalosphaeraceae bacterium | reverse complement strand
TTTAATCTTTACGAATGGCCGTAAGCTATCGGCAAACGCTTTTTTTGCCGCAGGTGAACAGTTTTTCAGAACGCCCAATAGTAAATGATAGTTGATCAGTAAAAGCAGGGATCCTATGAAATCAGGAAGTACGCTTGAAAAAATTCTAACCGCCGGACACTTTGCCGTTACCGCAGAACTCGGCCCCCCAAAGAACGCCGACCCCGAGGTGATAAAGGAGAAGGCTCAGTACTGCTTAAACAACGTAGACGCCGCAAACATAACAGACAACCAGACCGCCATAGTAAGGATGTCATCTATCGCCTCATCGGCCATTGCCATCTCATGCGGAGTAGAGCCTGTCACCCAGATGGTCTGCCGTGACAGAAACCGCATCGCGATGCAAAGCGACATCTTAGGCGCAGCCGCCCTCGGCGTAAAAAATCTCCTCTGCCTTTCAGGTGACCACCAGAAGTTCGGAAACCACCCGCAGGCAAAGAGCGTCTACGACATCGACTCCATACAGCTGGTCGCCATGGTAAAGAAAATGAGAGACGAAAAGCAGTTCCTCTCCGGCGAACCGATAAAGGACCACGAACCAAGGCTTTTCATCGGCGCAGTAGAAAACCCGTTCGCCGATCCCGTAGAATTTCGTGCGATACGCCTAGAAAAAAAGGCCCTCGCCGGAGCCGACTTCATACAGACACAGTGCGTTTTCGACCTCGATATTTTCCGTCAGTGGATGCAGATGGTCGTAGAGCAGGGCACCCACAAAAAATTATACATCCTCGCGGGAATCGCACCGGTCCGATCGGCAAGGGCACTGATCTACATGAAAGAAAACGTCGCAGGAATGTCCATACCGGACGAACTCATAAAAAGGATGCAAGCCGCCGACGACCCAAAAGAAGAAGGAATAAAGATAGCCCTGGAAACGATAGAAGCCGTAAAAAACATCGAAGGCATAGCTGGAATACACCTGATGCCGATAGGATGGGAAAGCATAACAAAAACAATAGTAGAAAGAGCAGGCCTACTCCCAAGACCAAAAGTTTAAAAAGAAAAAATGGTGAAAACAAAAAACGCAGCGTTGAAATGAAAATCAAACGCTGCGTTTTTTTATATGAGTCTAATTCCACAAAACATGCTACTTTTGCCTGCGTTTAGCCTTTACCGCCGACTCGACAGTATTATAAAGCAGCATCGTAATCGTCATCGGCCCAACCCCGCCAGGCACAGGAGTGATCAAACTCGCCTTCTCCTTAACCGCATCAAAATCGACATCGCCGACAAGCCGGTAACCCCTCTTTTTCGTCGCATCCTCAACACGGTTGACACCGACATCGATCACAACCACGCCATCCTTAACCATATCCGCGGTAATCGTATTCGCCCAACCGGCAGCTGCAATAATAATATCCGCCCGCTTAGTATGCGACGCGAGATCCTTCGTCCGCGTATGACAAACCGTAACAGTAGCGTTGCCCATATCGCTCTTCTGGATCAGCATATTCGCGATAGGCTTGCCGACGATATTGCTCCGCCCCACAACAACAACCTCCGCACCGCAAAGCTCAACCCCGCTCCGCTTCAGCAAATGAATGATACCATGCGGCGTACAGGGCAAAAACGCCTCCTCACCGACAACCATCTTGCCGACATTAACCGGATGAAACCCATCCACGTCCTTATTCGGATCGATTGCAAGCAAAACCTCGCTCTCGTTAAGATGCTTCGGCAAAGGAAGCTGCACAAGTATCCCGTTGATCTTCGGATCGTTATTTAGTTTTTCAACCAGAGACATAAGCTCTTCCTGCGAAGTATCCTCAGCCAAACGGTTATCATCCGAAAATATACCAAGCTCCTCACAGGCCCGCTCCTTGGCGGTAACATAGGACCGCGATGCAGGGTCATCCCCAACCAGCACAACCGCAAGCCCGGGAACGATACCCTCTTCTTTCAGCTTCAAAACCTTATCCTTAAGCTCAGCCCGCATCTCCGCCGCAACCTGCTTACCGTCAATTATCTTAGCCGCCATAAAAAAAACTCCATAAATTAAAATGAACGCACCACCGCAAACACCCTCCAAACAACCCGGGCATAATAACAAATGCCCCTCCAAAAGCCAGCATTTTCTCTCAAACACCCAAATCAAAAAAAATCACGCCCCTGCAATCGAAACCTTTCGGGCGTTGAAACAAAAATTTCTTGAAAACTCACAGTAAATCCGCTAAGATATTAATGTTGGACAGTGAGATTGTGTGTTTTTAAGCTTTTAAAGACGGGATCCCGGATTATGCCGTTTTTGCAGCATCCGGGATTTCGCCAGATTAATTTGCAAAAAGTTTACTTAGATTCACATGTAAAAGGTTAACAGGAGCCATGGTCTACCTACTTTCCGCTGGAGTTATCGAAGAGGTTGGTAATGTCAACATGATGTTACTCTTCGGAATAATTCTTTTTCTCGGCACATTCGGATCACGGATCGTGCAGAAACTTCATATACCGCAGGTTGTTGGCTGTGGTATCGTCGGTGTAATAATTGGCGGCAACTGCTTTAATGTAATAAGCCATGAAACCGTAGAACTGGTCAAACCTTTCACCATGCTGGCACTTGGGTTTATAGGTTTTATGATAGGCGGTGAACTCAAAGCCGATGTTTTCAGGAAATACAGTAAACACTTCTTTATTATTCTTATCTCGCAGGGCGTTGGCAGTTTCCTGATCGTCTCGATTGCGCTGTCCGTGATTTTGACCATCATAACAGATCAACTACTTATTTCCATTGCAGTAAGTTTAGTCTTTGGCGCGATCGCATCTGCGACAGCTCCCGCGGCAACAACAGATATTTTGTGGGAATACAAAACAAAAGGGCCGCTGACAACCGCAATACTCGCAGTAGTCGCATTGGACAACGCGCTGGCGCTGCTGCTCTATAAATTCGCCGCTAGCGGAGCACAGGCGATTATAGGATCGGGGAAAGACTCTGTTTTAGCTACTGTAGGTATAATGTTCGGCGAGATCGCACTGGCTATATTCGTTGGACTTGCAGCAGGGGCAGCGTTGTACTTTCTCTTAAAATTCATAAGGTCGGATGAGAAAATTCTTGGTTTTTCAATAGCATTGCTGCTGATCTTAGTCGGCACCTCGATCGTATGCGGCATAGACCCGATCCTTCCTTCGATAACTTTTGGAATTACCATTGTCAATATAGCAGGTCGGCAGGGAAAAAATATTTTTGAACTTATCAAAAAGTTTTCACTGCCGATATACACCGCTTTTTTTGTACTCGCCGGCGCCCACATTGAATTTAACGCTATGACTTTACCGATAGCGGTTGTAACCGCAGGCTATATGTTGTTCAGGGTTATAGGAAAAATGGTCGGATCGTCCGCCGGCGCCCGATACACAAATGCCCCCACGGTCGTTCGCAAGTATCTCGGAATTTGTCTGTTGCCGCAGGCCGGTGTTGCCATCGGACTTGCCATTGTGTCCGACCAGTTATTCGCAGAATCCAATCCTGTACTGAGCAAGATGATTTTCATCGTTGTAATGACCGAAACTTTTATTATGGAACTGCTCGGGCCGGTGATGGTCAAAATCGGGGTCAAAAAAGCAGGTGAAATAGGTCTCAATGTTACAGAGGAAGACCTTATAAAAACACATCTGGTAGGCGATGTAATGGACGACGAGCCATCGGTTATTCCGACAGGGATGACATTCGGTGAGATCATTGAATTTGTCAGCACTACAGACAGCTTTTACTACCCGGTCCTTGATCGAAACGGAAAACTCACCGGCTGCCTGACACTGGACAGTCTCCGCAGTGTGCTCCAGAGCCAGGAAATGAGCGAATGGCTGATAGCTTTGGATGTCGCCGAACCAGTCATCGCCACAATAACGCCCGACATACCTTTAAAGCAGGCCTTTGAACATGCCATTAAGATGGACATAGAACATCTTCCAGTAGTCAGCAGCGACCGGGAAAATAAATTGCTGGGACTTTT
>DAOVIC010000092.1 GCA_030671565.1 Anaerohalosphaeraceae bacterium | reverse complement strand
CTATTTAGCCTTGCGTGCCCACCTGAACCTTGCGGACGATGAGCGGGAATTTTTCATTATCTCCCACTTGTCAGGAACTATCGCTTTGTCGGATATGGCCTCATAAATCCCTGCTTCATATCCATCGCGAAAACTTCGTTTTACAAGTCTGTCCTCTCCGCTGTGAAAACTTATTATTCCTATGCGTCCGCCCGGCTTTAGACATTCCGGGGCCGCGTCAAGCAAACGCTTTAGCACGCCAAGCTCGTCGTTGACCATTATTCGCAAGGCCTGAAAGGTACGGGCGGCGGGATGGGCGGAACCGAAGCCTGAAGCCTTTTGTTTTTTCTTCCACGTCTTGTCGGTCAGGCCCTTGGCGTTGAAGACAAGTCTTACCAGTTCCGATACCTGCGTAATGGGACGCGATATTCGCTGGGCTACGATCCACTGGGCAATAACGTCGTGGTCTGGTTCGTCAGAATTTTCCCAGAGCATCTCCGAAAGCTGGTCCTTTGACAATTCGGCGAGCAGGTCGGATCCCGTCTTTTCAAGCCTGCCATCCATTCGCATATCCAAAGGTCCGTCGTTTTTATAGCTGATGCCTCGCGCGGCGTCGTCGACCTGCATGCTGGAGACGCCTATGTCCGCAAATATAATATCGGCTGCGTCGATTTGCTCGATGCGCAGAACTTTAACGATGTCGCCGAAATTGGTATTGTGAAAACTGAGCTTACATCGCGCATCTTTCAGCCGTCTTTTGGTCCCTTCGATCTCTTTTCCGTCAACATCGATGGCGATGAGTTTTCCCTCGCTGCCTATGCGTTTGATAAACTGGGCGGCATGAGCGCCATAGCCAAGCGTGCAATCTACAACAATGTCACTGGCGGAAGGGGCGAGCTCTTTCATCACCTTTTTTAGCAGCACGGGCACGTGAGTACCTACGGCGGTCTTTCCCTTAGCACGCAATCGCGGAGCCATAAACAATCCAACCTTACTATTACAATCCAAGCCGGGCGGCTTCTTCTTCGAGATTAAAACGTTTCATTTTTTTATACAAGGTGGTGCGGTTTACCTGCAAAGCCTTTGCAGTGGCCTGCCTGTTCCAGCCGTTGGCCTCAAGGGCGGCCCTGATGAGCGCCTTTTCAGGTGCGGCGAGCGAATCCTTTAAGCTCTTGCCATCATATTTCGCCTCCACATAGCGGTTACTTTCGTGCAAAAGTCCTTCTGGCAGATCCTCGGGGCCGATAAGCTGGCCCTTACTTAAAAGGACCGCTCGCTCGATGACATTTTGCAGCTCGCGGACATTTCCCGGCCAGGCATAAACCTGCAGGCAGGCCATCGCCTCATCTGTTATGCCATTCTTTTTCTTGCCGTGGAGCTCGCAAAAAACGCCCAGGAATCTCGATGCAAGTAACGCGACATCGCCGACCCTTTCGGCCAATGGAGGGAGGTTAACAGTTACAACATTGATGCGGTAATAAAGGTCCTGCCTGAACCGGCCCTGTCTGACTTCCTCCTCCAGATCCCTGTTCGAGGCAAGTATCACTCGTGTATCGACCGTAAGGGTTTTGTTGCTTCCTACCGGTTCGAACTGGCGATTCTGCAAGACTCTTAAAAGTTTGACCTGCATCGCCGGCGATGCGCTCGATATTTCGTCGAGAAAGATCGTGCCTCCGTCGGCAGCTAAAAACTTACCCTCCTTGTCGCCGACTGCACCGGTGAAAGATCCCTTGGCATGACCGAAAAGCTCGCTCTCTAAAAGCGTTTCCGGAAGAGCGCCGCAGCTTACCTCGACAAACGGGCCGCTACTTTTACCCGATCGATGATGGACGGCCCTGGCGAGCATGCTCTTGCCGGTGCCGGATGGGCCTGTCATGAGGATCGTCGTCTTGGTCTCTGCGACGGACTCGATCACATCGAAGACTCTTGACATTTTGTAGTCCTGACTTATGACGTTATCGAGGCTGTATTTGTCGTGGAGCTGATGTCGCAGTTTCGCATTCTCTTCCATCAGCTTATGCCGTCCAAGGCCTCGCTCTATGGCAAGCAAAAGCTCGTCGTCGATAACCGGCTTGGTAAGATAATCGTACGCACCGAGTCTGATGGCTTCGACGGCACTTTCGATCGTGCCGTAACCTGTGATGATTATCACAACTGTTTCAGGGTAGTTCTTCTTGACCAGTGAGAGCAATTCAAGCCCGTTGCCGTCGGCCATGTTCACGTCAGAAACGATCATCGAAAACTTCTGACGCGTGAGCACTTCCAATGCCCCGCTAAACGAGGACGCGCCGGTGGCGAGGTAGCCTTCCAGATTCAAAAACTCACAAAGAGATTCAAGAATGATCTTGTCATCGTCTACAACAAGAATTTCCGCCTTTGACATAATACCTATCTCGCATTAACAAAATTACTCAAACTGACCGATCGGTCATTTTGAAAGTCGTTATTTTTATTCGTTCGCCGTCAGGAACAGATACGGCCTGACGGCCTGTTCCATTTAACTAACCGGCAGGCAAACCGTAAAGACAGCGCCTCCATCGGGGGCGTTTTCTGCCATTATCGTACCGCCGTATTTATCTATAATGTCCTTGCAGATGGCAAGTCCGAGGCCGGTTCCGCGGCCTGCTTTTTTAGTGGTAAAGAAAGGTTCAAAGAGCACTTCATTATTACCCGCTTCGATCCCCGGGCCGCTGTCACAAAAACAAACCTGCAAGCCATCTCCCGCCTTGTCGATGGTTATCGTCAATTTTCCTGAGCCTGCCATCGCATCAAAGGCGTTCTTTATAAGATTACAAAAGACCTGGAAAAGATTGCCCACCTTAAAACGACCTTCGGTGCCGGCGAACTTTTCGATGACTTCGATCTCAACAGCGTCTTTCCTGACGTCCATCGTCCGTACGGCATCTTCGACGATCTTATTAATAGAGGCATACTCGGGAGCCGTGTATGTACTCCTGGAAAACTCCAATAGCTCGCTGATTATTCGCACCATGCGCATCAGCCCGCCGCGACATTGCTCGAGATACTCTTTTGGTTTTTCCATAGCTTCGCCTTCGAGCATCCTGGCAGCGAGGTTTATATACCGCAGTATCCCGTCCATCGGATTGTTAAGCTCATGGGCGACTTTACCTGCAACTTTTCCAACGGCGGCGAGTCGCTGCGCTTCGGAAAGTTTCTGCTCAGCCGCAGCCTTGTCAGTAACATCATATATCACAAGGGAGGCCTTTTTTTTCCGGACATCGCGGGCCTCGTCAAGTGGTTTGCAGGACAAATGCAGAACCTTCTCATCGCCGGCACAGCGAAATCGAACTGCATGAAACTCACTGCTTTTGGCGGTTGATATGACCGACTTAAGTGCCTGTGACCAACTGCCCCACACACTCTGGTCGGTGTGACGGGCCATGGCTTTGTCGAGTAACTTGTCGTCGGCCAACAAAGCCCGCGCCGCAAAATTCGACATGAGGATACGAAGGTCGCTGTCAAATACAACGACCCCAACGGGTAAAGATTCTATTACCGCATCACCAAGACCGGCAAAACCGCCTGAGGGGCGATCGGACGAAATATCCCGCTTGTTATCAGATACCTGTGTCATTATTTACTCTAACTTACCGAAAATTCCGAAAAACCACACTTTTTTCAGCTGAATATACCAACCGCAAAACACAAATGAAATTTGTCGCCGCACTCAGTTTGAGCAGATTTATTATACCTGTTCGGGTGATGTTATTCAAGCTTTATGTTGCAAAAAAACAACGTCCGGCAAAATTTATGGACATCATTCGACTATTTAATGTGCATATTTTCATAACCTCTACTCTCCAAAACAGCTACGTCTCATAAAACCTCGGTAAAAACCTGTTAAGCAGCATCAGGAAACCGACACACGCATAAAATCGCGTTGTAATTAAACCACACCGGCCAAAACACTTCTACGGCAAAGAGCTTGCCAACAGAATTTGCCTCCTTTAACCTTAGTAATGATAAGCCTTTACAACGCCGGACTGTATATAAAAAACATCATGCTTTTCTGGCATAAACATTGCACATATATTGAAAACCAGTAGAGGTTGTGCGCATTTGAACAATATCTATATGCAGGGAAGCTTATGGAGGCAGAAAAAGAACGACGAACACACGAACGCCATCAGCTCAAACTGGATGTCTTTTGTCAAACCGTCGGGTTGGCAGGGGGAAGGTTTTACAGCGGTAACACTGTAGATGTCAGCCCAAGCGGTGTACTCGTGGAAGTCTACGAAAGCGGACTAGGTATCGGCCAGTTGATCAGCATTGACATGCCCATCCCTCATGGCGAGGGTATGCTTGATTACGGAGGCAAGTTCTCCGGGTATGCACGGGTCGTAAGGATCGAAGATCAGCAGGAAAACTATACACGCCGCGATCTGTCAACACAGACGATAGCGCTGGAGTTTTGCCAGTCACCGAGACTGCAGATTTGAAAAAGACGGAGCATGTCGCGGACAGAAGCTTTTGATTTAAAGAGAACCTCTGAAAATAGACTCTTTACATCCTTCTTGCATTTGACATCTCCTACTGATATCGTTACCATCGTAGATATGAAGAAGCTTATCTCGTATATTGCTGTTATGGTCGTCGTTTTTATTTGCGGGTGCACTGAACCGCACAAAGTTCAAAAAGGTGCGTCGATCGAAGGCCTTAAGATCACAGACTTAATACCTCCGACAACAGAAAAACTTCCACCTGCGATCAGGCTGAAGCTGTTAACGTTTGAGGTTCCGCGGCAAAACCTCCTGCAAATGACCTCCGCATTCGAGGCACTGTCAAAAGAGGATATAAAATTCGTACACCGCAAAGCCTTCGATCGAAATGCTTTTGTCGCGGGCATCGGAAATAAAGAGGATTGGTCGCTGATAGGTGACGAACTGAAAGCGGCAAAAGCAAAAAAGATAAGCACGAGCAATATCATAGTCCGCGACCGTACCGGCTATGAGATACCCGTAAAAGAAGTCCTCGACGACGTTTCGCTTATCTACACTAACGTAAACTCGCAAGTGATCCAGCACGATCTGTTCAGCGGAACGATTTCCTGGAGGGTCAAGGCAGGTGCCGCCGCTCAGCGAAAGGGCTCGGCGGTCATAATGGTCGAAGCTATCTCAAGAACACAGAACCCGACGGTTATCTCCAGAGCTGCCGGAAACGAAGAGTTCGGCCTTACCGTTTTCAGATCACTGTCGATGAAGCTGAAAATGGAAGAAGGCCAGTTCCTCATACTCGCCCCGCAATCCACTTTGGCAAAAGCGAAAACCCAAACCTCGCGAACCATGAATCTGGCAGAGCTTTTCTTTTTTTCGAGAGGAGACTTCTTTACACGCGAGCAAGATGCCGGCTCCGAAAAAAGCGACGATGGGCAATACGACATCCATCAGGATATTGCCCTGGCGCAAATATTCCTGCTCGTCTGCACAGAGGTACAGAATTGACGGATAACACTTTAACCGGCACTGACAAAGTCGCGGTCGTAAAAGCCGAAACATACGCCCCTGAAATAATCGCACCTGCTATAGAAAAGGTTTTCTCGCTTTTGGGCGGGGTCGAAAAATTCGTCACACCCGGCGATCGCGTTCTGATAAAACCCAATCTGATCGCACCGAGACCAAAAGAATCCGCCGCCCAGACAGACCCGTCTGTCATACTTGAGACTGCACGAGTCCTGAAGGATATGGGCGCAAAACCTTTCATCGCTGATTCTCCTGCATGGAAGAATACGCAGGCATGCCTAAAGATGCTCGGGCTGGAAGAGTCTCTCAAAAAACTTGGCGTCCCCATTCGCCAACTCAATAATCCCAAAAGAATGAAGCTTGCAGGTTCAAGCATTGCTATCAGCGGTGTCGCACTTGAGGCGGACAAAATAATAAACGTCCCCAAGCTCAAAGCACACCAACAGATGGCCGCGACCTTCGCGGTAAAAAATATCTTCGGGTGTGTGCCCGGAAAAGAAAAGGCCTTCTGGCATTTCGCCAGGGGAAAATCACACCACGACTTCTGTGAAATGCTGCTGGAAATTTACAAACTTCTCAATCCGGCTATCACTATCATCGATGCCGTTATCGCGATGGAGGGTATGGGCCCGTTGAGCGGGACGCCGAGAAAACTGGGCTGCCTGGTCGCATCGGATGATCCGATCGCCTGCGAGCTTGTCTGTGCAAAACTGATCGGGATGAAACCGCAAGAGCTGCCGATAGTAAACTCGGCGAAAAAAATCGGCTTTGGATGTTCCTGCGAGGATCAGATCGAAATAGTCGGCGATGATCTTGATCGTCTGAAATGTCCCGATTTTAAGCGGGCAACGCTGACCCCTCTAAGGTTTTCCCTGCCGCGAATCTGCAAAAGTGTCGCCAAGCAGCTTTTCTTCCTGGCCAAAGACGCGGTAACCGGCAATAAACGCGGTTGACATCGGCGGGTATTTTAACTACCATATCCGCATGGGCGAAAACATTAAAATCCTCGGAATAGAGACCAGCTGCGACGAAACCGCGGCGGCTGTGGTTACGAATGGCAACAGGATCGACTCTTCGATCGTTTCTTCTCAGATCGACCTGCACGCAAGATTCGGAGGTGTGGTTCCAGAGATCGCATCGCGGGCGCACGTCGAAGCCATATACCCGGTCATTACACAGGCTCTGGAGCAGGCGAAGATCAAACCGGCGGATCTGGACGCGATCGCCGTGGCCAATCAGCCGGGTTTGTCTGTGGCGCTTATCGTCGCGGTCACCGCGGCAAAAACTTTGGCGTTCGCTCTGGGGAAACCGCTGATCGCGATAAATCACATTCACGCGCACCTGCAGGCGGCGATGCTGGCGGAAGAAAAGATCGATCTGCCAGCGGTAGCACTGGTCGTCTCGGGCGGACACACGAGTCTGTTCGATTGCGAATCGGCACTGGATCTAAAACTTATGGGCTCGACGATCGACGATGCCGCAGGGGAAGCATTTGATAAAGTCGCAAAAATACTCGGCCTGCCATATCCCGGGGGACCGAGCATCGAAAAGACCGCAAAGAACGGCGACCCGAAAGCTATCGCCTTCCCGCGATCGATGCTGGACCGCGATTCGTTCGACTTTTCTTTTAGCGGTCTTAAAACCGCTGTCCTCTATTACTGTCAGGGGCAGGACATGAAAGGCGAAAATAAAGTCGGTTCGATGAGCGAAAAGGAAATCGCAGACATCGCCGCCTCATTCCAGGCAGCGGTAACAGACGTTCTGACAAAAAAAACAATAAGAGCGGCGGACCACATAAAGGCAAAAACTGTTTTGCTCGGCGGAGGCGTTGCCGCGAATTCGGCTCTTAGAGACCATCTGCAAAAAGCCTGCGACGAAACGGGCAGAAAACTTCTCATTGCCCCGAGACATCTCTGCACCGACAACGCTGTAATGGTTGCCTCGCTTGCTTATCACAAGTACGAAGCCAAACAATTTGCAGACTTAACTCTCGAACCAAAGGCAAGCTACTAATATGAACGAAGAGCAGTTGGAAAATTTGCTGGAAAAAGT
>DAOVIC010000056.1 GCA_030671565.1 Anaerohalosphaeraceae bacterium | reverse complement strand
TCCGCATAGAACTCCACCCACGATTCCGCAGGAAACCGCAACAAAGACAGCAACCCTGAACTCTCTTGCAAAAACCTGGCGTAAGGAAATTGCCGCAAGGTCACCGGTCGCAAGACCGCTTACTACGATCGCAGATGTCTGAAGACCTGCATTTCCGCTTATCGCCGCGATCATCGGAGCAAACGCAACCGCGGTCGTATAGATATAAAGGTAGTTGATGTCGGTAAAAATATCCTTAAAAGTCAAAAGCACCACTGCCGTTACCGCTGTCCCCGCAAGGCAGGGCAAAAGCCACGTCATCCGAACCCGCGCCGCGTGCACCGCCGATATCTTCTCAAGCTCAGCCGCACCCGTACCTGCCATCACGTACATATCTTCGGCTGCCTCTTCCTCGGCGACCTCGATAACACGGTCTGCGGTAATCCTCCCAACAAGCCGGTTTTCTGTATCGAGAACCGGAACTACGATAAGATCGTTCTTGCTGAATACGTTACGAACATGCTCCTGATCGGCATTGACATACATGTAGATCGTATCAGTATCGATCAAGTCTTTGATGCAGGTGGTATCTTTTTTGGTCAGAAGATCCCTGATACGAACATCGCCGACAAATTTACCCTCATCGTTTACTATGAATACGCTGAAAAAATCTTCGTCGATCTCGGCGTTTTGTATCTTGCGGATCGCTTCGGCAATCGTGGCATTTTCCCGGACACTGACAAGCACCGGATCCATAATACCGCCGGCTGAATCCTCAGAATATGCCATCAAATCCTTGATCTGATCGGCATCCTCTTCGTCCATATGTTCAAGGACCTCTTCGCTTTCCTCCTCAGGAAGTTCCGAAAGCACATCAGCAGCGTCGTCCGGGTCAAGCTCGGAAATAAGCTCAGCTAGTTCTTTCTCTCCGAAAAGCTCAAAAAGTTCCGAACGGGTGGCCTCGTCCACTTTTTCGAGCACTTCTGCAGACACACTTCTCTCAAGAACATCGAAAACGAAACGACGCTCCTCGTTGTCCAGCAATTCCACTATCTCAGCGATATCGCTGCTCCGCTGCTCATTGAGTATCTTTTCGAGCGCAAAATGGTTTTCGCTGCTAAAAAGCGGCTGAATTTCTTCTAAGATTTGTCCTTTTTCTTTTGCCATCAGTCCGTTTGTGCCCAAAAATGCCATTAATACCACGACCATTAAAACGCAAGAACCCCCAAGAGGCAAGACTTGCATTCGGTTTTTTATTTTTTAACCGTCATGCCGACATATTTGGCTAAATTTACAGCAAAACTAAGCACATAACACCAAAAATTGCGTATGGGTATCAAATAATGAGAAGCTTTTGCAGGCTGAGACAAAAAATCCTTTACCTTTTGCGCCCTTTTATGTAAAATACGACTGTAACTTTCCAGAAAGGACGTATCAGTAAACCATGAAGAATTTATCGAAAAAAGTTGCTTTATCTGTTTTGGTGCTAACGATGACTTTGGCAATCACTGCAATTTGTCATGCATACCCAAAACCTGCCATTGTCCCCGCTACGGCCGACTGGAACATCGATGTCGAGTACAGCAAACCGTTCCAGGTATCAATGAACCTTCCGGGTGACAGGTACGGAACACCGCCGCGCAGATTCTGGTATATGGTCCTTACCGTTACAAACAAAAGCGGAAGGGACGTACCTTTCTATCCTGCATGCAGCCTCGTGACCGATACCTTCCAGATCATACCTGCCGGCAAGGGAACTATGAAGAAGGTTTTTGATAAGATAAAGCTCCTTCAGCAGGGAAGATACCCTTTCCTTGAACAGCTTGAACATGTCGACAACAGGTTGCTTCAGGGAGAAGACAACGCCAAAGATATCGCCATTATATGGCCCGATTTTGATATTAATGCCAAGCAGGTAGGCATCTGCATCGCCGGACTAAGCAACGAAACTGTTGCTATTGACCATCCGATTAAAAAAGACGAAAAAGGTAATCCAGAAAAGGTCCTCCTTAGAAAAACGCTTCAGTTGTCATACGCGATCGGCGGTGACAAAAAATTCAGAGGCCAGTCGGACCTCAAATTCAAAACCAAAAACTGGATCCTCAGATAAAACCAAAATTATTTTCGAAAGCGGTATAGAGTCCGTGGAGGTTATTCCGTAATGAAAGATTTTCACAATACCGTAGTATTGATTCCGATCCTTTTCATTTTTATTTTCGTATTTACCCCTGCCGTTGAAGCTTCCCAAAGAAACTCTCTGGCATATCTCGACCCCGGAACAGGTGCTCTTATCTTTCAGGCTCTAATTGCCGGTATCGTTGGCGTCAGCTTTGCTGTCAAATTGTTTTGGAGCAATATCAAGAGATTCTTCCTAAAACTCTCAGGCAAAGAAGTTGCTTCCCAGCAGCAACCCCAACAAACCACATCGGAAGTTCCTGCTCAAAAGGGTAACGATGAGCAGTGATGGCGTGCTTTCCAGTTCGTTCAGGGACCCAAGCGGCTTTCTCTTTTACAAGGACGGCACACTCTACCGCCAGATAAATAAACGCTATGCCGCCGATTACGACCATCTGATGGGGTCAGGATTGTACCAGACTCTTGTCGATGCCGGCCTCATTGTTCCTCACGAAGAGGTCTCACTCGACCTTGCCGAAACGGAAAATGCATACAAGGTCATCAAGCCCCGGCAGATAGATTTCATATCCTATCCGTACGAATGGTGCTTTAGTCAGCTAAAAGACGCAGCTCTTACAACACTTGCGATACAGAAAAAGGCTTTTCAGTTCGGCATGACACTAAAAGACAGCACCGCTTACAATATCCAGTTCATAGGAGCAAGGCCCGTCCTGATCGACACGCTTTCTTTTGAAAAATACACACCGGGTCAGCCATGGGACGCCTACCAGCAGTTCTGCAGACACTTCCTTGCACCGCTGGCGATGGCAAGTTATACCGACATTCGCCTTACACAACTTTCACGAATAAACATCGACGGTGTGCCGCTTGATCTGGCAAGCAAACTTCTTCCATTTAAAACGCATTTCAAACCCTCGATACTTCTTCATATACACAAGCACGCAAAAGTGCAGATAAATTACAGCGACAGGCAGGTCGACGCAAAGGCACGAAAGATCAGCTCCTTCGGGTTCCGCGCCATCATCGACAGTCTCGAATCCGCCGCAGGCAAACTCAAATGGCAGCCCGTTGGCACTGAGTGGGGCGACTACTACGATGCCACCAACTATTCGGAAGACGCGATGGGCGAAAAAGAAAAACTCGTAGCCGATTTCCTTGCCCCCATAAAACCAACCACGACATGGGATCTCGGTGCAAATACGGGCATCTTCAGCAGGATCGCCTCACGCGCAGGATCAAAAACCGTCGCATTTGACATCGACCCTGCCGCCGTAGAAAAAAACTACCTACAGGCAAAAGCCAATAACCAAACCGACATTTTACCGCTCGTCCTGGACCTTACAAACCCGTCAAGCGCGATTGGATTTGACCATGCTGAACGAATGTCAATCGCTCAGCGAGGACCCGTTGATGCGATTCTTGTACTGGCGCTCATCCACCACCTTGCCATCTCGAATAATCTGCCTCTCGAAAAGATCGCCCGCTCATTCGCCTCGCTCACAAAGAATCTGATAATTGAATTCGTACCGAAAGAAGACTCGCAGGTCAAACGTCTCCTTGCAACGCGCGAAGACATCTTCCCGGACTACAACAAAGAAGGTTTCGAGATAGCATTTTCGAAGCATTTTGAAATGATCCGATCTGAAAATATTAAAGAAACCAACAGGACTCTTTACCGGATGCAAAAGCGTGACAGTTGACATCGAAAAAAGAAAAACGAGGGTGATCCATCCATTTCTCTTTGGCATATACCCTATTATATTCCTGTATTCCAGAAACGTAGGAGAGGTTTTCTTCTCCAAAATGCTGATACCAACGCTCGTTGTTCTCGGTTCTACGTTTGCCTTGATGTTACTGCTCAGCCGTCTGATAAAAGACAGAAACAAACTTGCCATCATCGTAACCGGTTTCTGGTCATATTTTTTCCTTTACGGTAATGTACACGGAAAACTATGCAAACTTACCATCGGCGGCAAGCTGATTGGCACAGATATTTTTCTGATACCGGCATGGACCGCCGTCTTCATCCTGGCGGTGGTGCTCGTTCTTATTTTCCCGAAGAATCTTGACAAACTGACCAGAATACTAAACGCCATAGCGATTTGTCTTGTTGCGATGTGCATGGCTACCATAGCCCTTAACCATATCAAAAATGCAGCTATCGAAAAAACTGTGGCAGATGACGACCGAATTGCCGGTTTCCCCGAACCTTCCGATATCCCCTCCGAGACGCCTGACATATACTATATTATTCTCGACCAGAGACTTCGAAGCGACCTCTTGATGGAATACTTCGGCTATGATGACTCACCTTTTCTGGATCAGTTGACCGAAAGGGGCTTCTTCGTTGCGGACAAAAGTAACTCAAATTACGTCCAGACAAGGCTTTCGCTTTCCTCATCTTTGCATTGCACGTACCTCGATGTGCTTATGGTGCAATATGGTGCTGGGTCAACCAGAAGCGGAATCCTCGAAACGATGGTGAAGAACAATCGCGTATTCGACTTACTTGAAAAATGCGACTATACGATGGCAGCTTTCTCTACCGGGTATGTTGGAACTGAGTTTAGAAATGCTGATATATTTTATTCTTACGGTCTGTCATTTGACGAATACACCAACGAACTTGTGCGCAATACGGTAATCTCGCCGGTAATTGCGGCAAAACAAACCCTTAAGAAGCATAGAGACATGGTACTATATGCATTTGAAAAATTGAGCGAAACTGCCAGATTGGCATCGCCTCATTTCGTCTTTTGTCACATAATTTCTCCTCACGGCCCATATGTCTTTGATGAAAAGGGGATAATCGACCAGCCCGACGTCCCTTTTAGATGGTCCGATGCTGTCGACTTAACAAGACAAGAGCGGGATCGAAAATACGTTGCCCAACTAAAGTTTATCAACAAAAAAACCATCGAAGCAATAGATGACATACTTGCAAACTCAAAAAAACCGCCTGTTATCATACTGCAGTCCGACCATGGCGTACGATGGGAGTTCGGCCCGGAGGGCAAAATACATGACTACAGAACCTATTTCGGGATTCTTAATGCTTACCACTTGCCGGGTTCTGATAATTCGCAATTGTACGAATCCATTTCGCCCGTAAATTCTTTCCGCGTGATATTCAACCGATACTTTGGAGCAAATCTGGAACTGCTTGAGGATCGCAGCTATTACTCAACCTACGAGCAGCCTTTCGATTTTACAGATAAAACCGAACAGATAAAAGAAATCGAAGCGGCCCAATGAAAAACAAACGGTGATCGGCGAACCCCATTACGCCTGTTTGGCACCGGATATCTCCGACACTTTACTGCATTTCGGGCATCGCACCTTACTTGCCTTAAAGTTCGGCGGGATCTTCATCTTCAGGCCGCATGCACATGTCAAAAACGCGAACCCGTTGACCATCCGCATAATGTCGCCCATCTGACGCATTTGTTTTTTCTTGCCGCCCGCCCCTTTCGTTTCGACGCTTCCCTGACGCAGCTCAACGCTGTCTTCGGACTTCAGCGCAGCGGCAGAAATAAAGTTTTCCCCGCCGACTGTCTGGCTGTAAGAATCAGAATAGTCTTTAAACGAAGCTCCGCGCGACATGTGACGAAGTATCTTAACCCTCTCATCGATAGGGGGGTGCGTGCTGAAAAGACTCGCACCTTTCTTTGCCTTCAGCGGATTCGAGATATACATCGGCGCCGTAACCTTGTTCGCCGCTTTCATCTCGCTGGCATTGGCCGAGATCTTTTCCAAAGCACTGGCAAGACCCGTCGGATAACGTGTAAGCCGCACAGCTCCCGCGTCGGCTAGATATTCGCGCTTACGGGACAATGCAAAATAAAGTATCTGTGCAAATATCGGTGCAAGAATAGCAGCAGCGATCGCAAGCACCAGCATCAATATCTGCCCCTGGGCGTTATTGCTGCTCCGTGAAGAATAACGGCGACGCGAACCATACAGCGAACCGTAAAACATGCTCCGCAAAAACACCTGCGAAAGCAGCACGATACTGCCAAGCATAACACCGGCAAGCGTCACAAAAAGAATATCCCTGTGAACGATATGACTGATCTCATGCGCGATAACTCCCTGCAGTTCGTCCCGGTTAAGCCTCGCCAAAAGCCCCGCCGTCACCGCAACCGATGCACGTTCAGGACTTCGCCCTGTCGCGAACGCATTCGGCGACTCCTCATTGATGATATACACCTTGGGCATCTTAGGAAGGTTCGCCGCGATCGTCATCTCTTCGACCACGTTAAACAATTGTGGGTGTACCTCAGGCGTAACCTTCACCGCGTTACTGGCCGCAAGCAATACCGAATCCCCGCTCGAAAAACTCACCAGCGTAAGCACGATCCATATCACCGTCGCGATGATGATCCCGAAAAAGCCCCCATTGGGACCGCCGAAAGCCATCCCCAACACGAACCCGAGCCCCGTAAGACAAATCGCCATCACCGCGATCAGTATCAAAGAGTTTCGCTTATTAACCCGTATCTGTTCCCACATAGTTTTTGCTTCTCAAATTGTTGGTAACTAAAAAGATACTTTAGGAACTTCACGTTCGGCAGCATTTTCGATCTCGAAGAAATCCTTCGTTGTAAAGTTAAACGTATTCGCAATAAGATTCGAAGGGAAGACCTGTATCTTGTTATTGAAAAACAGCACCTGGTCGTTATAACCCTGCCGTGCGAACGCGATCTTATTTTCTGTACTCGTCAGCGTCTCCTGCAAAGACAGAAAATTCTGATTCGCCTTAAGATCAGGATAGTTCTCAACAACCAGCATAAACTTGCTCAAAGCATCCGTCAAAGCGCCTTCCGCCTTGCCGGCATCACCAACGTTATTTGCACCCATCGCCTTGCTGCGTGCTTCCGTGATCGCCTCGAATGTCCCTCGTTCGTGCTCCATATATCCCTTCGCCGTTTCAACCAGGTTCGGTATAAGATCGTGTCGACGTTTGAGCTGCACATCGATTTGCGACCAGGCATTCTCAACCTGGTTCCTCAGCCGCACCAGCGAGTTGTACATCCCGATCAACACAATTACAAGCCCAACAACTACGCCAAGAGTTATCCAAGCCATACTATTTCTCCTAAATCAGAACTTCGTTTCGATTTTCAAAACATCACAACCGCGAGACAAAATCTCCGCACCTATAAAAAAGACTTCCAAAGCCCGCCTTTTATTCAATGCGTTTTATTTTTTCACAGAGAATTTATGCACTGTAACCTGCCTGTATTCCTCACCGCTGCGAAGAACTACGGACGGAAATTCAGGATTGTTCGGAGAATCGGGAAAATGCTGCGTTTCGAGACAAAATGCGTTTCTGAACTCATATTTCGCCCCGCCTTTGCCGCCCATGCCATCCAGAAAATTGCCCGAATAGCACTGGACCCCGGGTTCTGTGGTAAACACCTCCATCACTCGCCCGCTATTAGCTTCGACTACCCTCGCCGCAAGCTCAAGCCCATCGCCGCTCCTGTTAAGAACATAGTTATGGTCATATCCGCCAGGTACGCCGGCAATATTACCGACTCTGGCACCGATCGCAACAGGCGTCCGGAAATCCATATCAGTGCCCTCAACATTTCTCAGCTCACCCGTCGGGATACCATCATCGGTAACAACAGTATACTTATCCGCATTGATCTCAAGGACCTGCTCCAGCATATCCCCGCTGTCATGTCCGCCAAGATTCCAGTAACAATGGTTCGTCAGATTCACGATCGTCGCCTTATCCGTCGTCGCGCTATAGCTGATAACAAGCTCATCGCCATCGGTCAGTTTATACTCCACAGTGGTACTAAGCGTCCCCGGGTACCCCTCTTCCCCGTCGGCGCTTACATAGCTAAACTCAACCGCATCGCCGTCGCCGCCTTCAACGATCTTCCCATCCCAGATAACCTTATCGAAACCGACGATCCCGCCGTGCAGATGATTTTCACCGTTATTGAGTGCAAGCTGATAATCAACACCATCGAGAGTAAACTTACCCTTGCCGATCCGATTTGCAAAACGCCCCGCGATACACCCAAAGTAGGGGTTCTTTTCCGGATACTCGCTCGGCGTATCGAAACCAAGCGCAATGTCCGCCATATTACCGTCCCTGTCAGGCGTCTCCACAGAAACGATCGTAGCCCCCAAAGTCATAAGACTTACCTTGATGCCGTTGGCATTGATAAGCGTAAATATCTCAACATTACGTCCGTCTGCAAGCTTCCCAAAATTCTCTTTGCTAATGCTCATTTAAAACTGCTCCAGTACAAAAATTGATTTGTGTATTTTAGAACCGTCAAGAAGATCATTACGAATTCGCGTTACCGCCGAACATCTCGCCCAATATATTCTTAATCCGGTTACCCTTGTCGAACGACCCCGACTCCATTATTTCTGTAAGTTCGCCCTCGTCGAACCAAAGTCCGTCCCCCTTGCCGCACTTATCGATAAGCTTTGCCCCATCCCCCTCGCCAACCAATATCTTGCGCATCTTTTTAAGGCAGATCGGGCACTTTCGCGGTTTCTCCGAACAGTTGACAGCCTCGCGGAAGGAACTCATCACTTCTTCGCTGCCCTCATCGCCAAGAAGCATCTCAAGCTCACCGGCGTCAAGCCATATCCCCTGACATTCAAGGCAGTAGTCAACCTCGACGTCTTCAAGCTCAAACGTTATCATAGCTGTCTTACAAACAGGGCAATCCATACCTTATCGCTCTCCATATGCGTAATATTCACCCCAATACTAAGTTCGCGCAAACAAATTGTCAAGTCAATTCAACCCCCAGGCCCACGTCCGGCAGTTATTGAAATAGCCTCGCCGAAGGCGAAACTACCACTTATGCCTACTCTCTACTTTTTCCCCTTGACAGCCCTTTACAACCTTAGTTATCATAACCGCGCGGTACAAATGTTGTACCATAATAGCCTCCAGTGCCGATAAGAGTGATATGATTACCGATTGCCATACGCATTTAAATTGCCCAGCGGGCCAAACAGACATCGCCACCCATATAGACGTCTGCAAAGACGTCGCTGCCGCCATTGTAATGCCAAACAGCGATGATTGTTCTCTGGAAACCAACAAGCAGCTTGCCAACGCCATCAAGGGCAACCCAAAAATGGTCGGTTTCGCCGTTTTTGACCCCACAAAGGAAAAACTAACACCCAAAAACATCAAGGCCCACACTTTGGACCTCTCGCTCAAGGGTGTAGTCCTTTATTGCGCCAAAAGCGGCTTTCATCCTGCCCACAGCCGCGCCATGAGGTTCTACGAAGTCGCGCAGACCCTGAATTTGCCCGTCTTTTTCCATAATTCCCATTCTCTCGACCCAAATGCCGTCCTTGATTACGCCCAGCCCTTCCTGCTCGACGAGATCGCAAGAACTTTCCCCGATTTGAAGATCATCATCGGCTCGATGGGCGTACCGTTCGTCGATCAGACAATAGCAATGGTTGCAAAACACACCAACGTCTTCGCGGATCTGACGATATTGCCGGACAAGATATGGCAGGTTTATAATATCGTCCTCGCAGCCCACGAAGCTTCCGTAATGAAAAAGCTCATCTTCGGAAGCGGCTATCCGTCCGCAACCCCCCAGGATTGCATCGAAACGCTGCTGGGATTCAACAGGCTAATGGCCGGAAC
>DAOVIC010000167.1 GCA_030671565.1 Anaerohalosphaeraceae bacterium | reverse complement strand
CGAGGATGCGGATGGGCTTTTAAGGTGGATGCATCACCTGATAGATACGGGCGACATCGAGGCTGCGACAGATGTAGCCGAACAGATTAAAGAGGAATACCCAGGAATACTGCCGGAGGACTTCGTACCGAAAAAGACGGAGACAGATCCTGATGAGCTTTTAAGATGGATGAATCACCTGATAGGTACGGGCGACATCGAGGCTGCGACAAGGGTAGCCGAACAGATTAAAGAGAAATACCCAAAAATACTGCCGGAAGACCTCGTCGTACCGACAGAGACGTATCCTGATCCGGTAGATAACAGCCCAGAGGCCAGGTTAGCTCGCGGCGAAATAACTTTCGCAGAAGCCATAGCAGAGATCTTCGGGGCACTTAAATAGCAGGAAATATGACCAAGAGAACTAACACAATTGAATATCATCACCGCAAAGCCCAAAAGTATAAAGGCTTTTCTCTAATAGAGATGATGGCGGTTTTGGTCATAGCTTCGATGGTCATAATTTCGGCACTTGCCGTCTTTAACCGTGCCAAAAAGGCAAGCGCCTCGATAGGCGCCCGGCTCGATCGAAATGACGCATCGATGGAAGTGCTTCAGCGAATCGCCGAAGACCTTGACAGACTCGTAAAACCCGGCTACGACATAAAGGTTACCGTGGCAAACAAGATCGTAAACGGCGTCAACAAAAGCCAACTGGTGATACAAAGCAATTTTTACAACAACAGCGCAAAGGCGGTCATATTTGAAAAAGTGATATGGCAGTCGGAGTACGATGAGTTTGAAGACAGGCTGGTAGTATACCGCGGGCACTCCGGCGTTAACCTTGACGATAAGATACTCAGCGTAGCCGAGGCCAGTCGCGATGAATCTGAACAGAAACCGTTCGTGCCGGTATGTACCGGTATGACCTTTTTTGAGTTTTCGATCCCGCAGGGAGAGGGCGAGCCGCTGCAGCAATGGAAAGAAAAAACTCTCCCGCCAGCTGTCACTACAGCAATGTCGTTCGCTCTGCCGACAGAATTGTCAACAGGTGAATATGTGATCCTGGATGAAGATAAGGAAATACGGACAATAGCAATAGACAGGACGAAAAAAATAAGATTTGTTTTCGTCAAGAAAGAATTTAAGAAAGACGACCCTGACAGCGATGATGAAACAAAGGACCCCAATGACCTGGACAACCCCGATGATCTGGACGATACCGATAAATCGGACAGTATCGATGAACCGGGCGACATTGATGAACCAGTAAATACGCTCCCGGATACGAGAAAATAGAACAGAGTAAAATGACTGAACGAAATAATATACATTTTGTTGCAGCCCGGCCGACCGCTAATCGCAAAGGCATTGCACTGATACTTACGATGGCAATACTTGTGATACTTGCGACTATTGTCTACAGTCTCAGTTCGCGCGTCTCGATCTATAAACGTCGTCAGGAATATGTCATCAATTATCAGTCAGCCCGCTACGCATGTGATTCTGCGATGAAATACGCTCTAACAAGAATCGGAAAAATCGAGATGCCACTGATAACACGCGAGGATTCGCCCGACTTTTCCGATTTGTTCGCATTGGACCCCGAGCAGTACGATGAGATGCTTGAAACATGGGCCGAAGAGCAAAATCAAAAGATACTTGCCGAAGCGGAAGACTCCGAGGACGCAGAAGGAAAAACTAAACAGGATCAAGAAAACGATGCATTTATAAAAATGTTAGCCGCAAATGCCGGCGACCAGAACGAAGGCGATTCAAAAACTCTGCAGGAACTCGCCGCTTCACTGCAAAATGATAACGGACTTGTAGACGCAAATGAGCTTACGATACCCGGCCCTTACGGACCCGAATGGCCATTGGTATACGAACCGATCGAATTTGAGATCGGCAACACGAAAATTGAGATACTGTTCAAGGATGAAAACGCGAAGTTTCCTTTGACGCTGGCCGTGACAAACGACCAAGAACTAACTCGCCCGGCAAACGATGCGGTAGAGATTCTCTGCGAATGGATGCAGATGAATGCAGAAGAAATCCTCGCTCTCCAGGAAGAATTGGAATACATGACTGACCATAAAGAATTCAGTCTTACAATGAAACCTGTCACTATAACTGAAATAATGAAACCGACGGTTACACCCGTTGCAAAAAGTACGTCAAGGCGGTCAAGGACCACAGCGACAAGGAGACCGATGCCAAAAATTAAAAAAACGACCCGCCCGGCTGGCGGTCATATTTCGGACTTTGCCAAGCTGCTTCATAGTTCGATGATAACTACATCAAAGATGGAAAAACCTCTGCCGGATATGGGAGACAGGCTGGAATCGCCGATGAAGTATCTGGGAATATGGGGAACCAGCAAGGTTAATATCAATACGGCACCAAGGCATGTGCTTGAAGCAGTATTCGCCTTTGGCGGCGATCAGAGGCTTATCGCCCATGAGATCATCGAGCAAAGAAAGGTCAAACCCTACACGAAAGTAGAGGACCTGGAACAAATGCACTACGGTTATAGCGATTCGATCAAAAAAGTGAAATCTTATTTGACGACAAAGAGTACGTTTATTACGATCGAGGTCAGGGCTGTATGCGGAAATGCCGAAGCATCTTCCGTCTCACTCGTCGAGAAGCAGGACCTGAAAATAACAAAGATCGGTATGATATAGATCTAAAAAAATATGGAAATAAAACAGGATCGGGCAGTTAGAATTGACCGAAATTGACATTGAAAAATAATTTGGAGTTTTACCGGTGGAACAGCACAATTGCTTAGGTTTATATTTGTCGCACGAAATGGCGGTCGCGGTACTCCTTTCGAAACATGGTTCGAACAGGAATATCCTGGGGTGCTTTAGCGTCCGCGAGGATCAGATACTGGACGATGAACAGGACGATCCCCACAAAAATATGGTGAAAATTCTTGTCCGGAAATTTGCCGAAAAGAAGCTTAACTTCAGTGAAGTTTCCGTCGCGCTGGATTGCAGCCTCTTTACACAGCACGATATCCGTTCCGGACTAACGGACTACAAGCAGATCGCAAATACGATACGATTCGATGTGGAAGAAGCTGTTGCGATGGACGCAATGGAACTTGCGGTGGCGTTTGACATAACCAGCAAGGACGAAACGGGTTCTAATGTGGCTGTCTATACCGCAAAACGGGACGAACTGTCTCAGATACTCAGCAGCATCGAAGCCAACGGAATAGACCCTACCGCGATGGAACCGGATGTCGTATGCCTGGCTCGATTCATGACCGAGACTGTTCCATCGACGAAAACCGGCGAGCAACTGCTTGTAATACTGGGCAAATCTTCGTGCTATATGATCATTCCTTCAGGCACAAAGAATGGGCCCGTAGTGAGAAGTTTTCTTGTAAGCTCTTCACAGAACGTCCAAAGCGTTCTTACCCGTGAGATCGCCCTTACCATGGCCTCGCATGTTTCGCAGGAT
>DAOVIC010000149.1 GCA_030671565.1 Anaerohalosphaeraceae bacterium | reverse complement strand
GACGAGAACTCGTGCTCCCAGGCCCCGCATCGATTGGGTACAACCTTTGCCGACGTCGCCGTATCCGCAGATGACTGTTACTTTGCCGGCGACCATAACGTCTGTCGCTCGTTTGATGCCGTCGGCGAGTGATTCGCGACATCCGTAGAGGTTGTCGAACTTGGATTTTGTTACCGAATCGTTAACGTTTATTGCAGCAAAGGGCAGTTCGCCGGCTTCGGCGAGTTGGTAGAGGCGGTGTACGCCGGTTGTTGTCTCTTCGGAGACGCCGCGGAGGTTTTTCTGGATCTTTGTCCATTTTTGCGGATCGAGCTTTACGCTGTCTGCGAGGCGGTCCAAAATGACCTGGAATTCTTTGTTGTCAGTTTTTTCCTGAAGGATCGAAGGGTCCTTTTCGGCTTTTGCGCCGTGTACGATCAGCAGGGTTGCGTCGCCGCCGTCGTCGACGATCATGTCCGGTCCGGAACCGTCTGGCCAGGTGAGGGCCTGTTCGGTGCACCACCAGTAGTCCTCCAGTGTCTCGCCTTTCCATGCGAAAACAGGGGTTTTGCCGGCTTTTGCGATGGTTGCGGCTGCGTGGTCCTGGGTGGAGAAGATGTTGCATGAGGCCCAGCGGACGTCTGCGCCGAGGACTTCAAGGGTCTCGATGAGCATTGCGGTCTGGATGGTCATGTGGAGTGAACCCATGACTTTGAGGCCCTTAAGGGGCTTTTTGGGGCCGTATTTTTCGCGGGTGGTCATCAGGCCGGGCATTTCGTTTTCTGCCAGCTCCATCTCAAGCCGTCCCCACTCGGCAAGCGATATATCTGCAATTTTGTGTTTAAGGTCAGCTTCAATTCTTTGTACTGCCATGGATCAGCCTTTCTTGCGTAGTGAAAGTATTATGTACTCAATTATAAATAGCTATACTGAATATATGGGCATACGGATTGGTTTGCAATATGTATTTTTCGGCTTGGAGGTGTGATTTTTATAAAAATTCTATGAGGAGAGTCATTTTTTCTTGACTTGGGTTGCGGGATTTGGTTTAATGGTGTTTCTATGCACAAGAACACTAGCAAAAACCTGTTTTGGCGGTGGCGCAAACCCTTAGATGGCGGGTGATGGTGTTCTTGTATGTATTTGTTTTGTTCCGAATGTCGAAGCCCGTTTTTGAAGCGGGCTTTTTTTTATTCGTGTATAAATTGATATTACTGTAATATAGAAGGGGTATTCTGAAAAACTGTTCGCCTGCGGCAAAAAAAGTATTTGCCGGTAGCTTACGGCTATTCGTAAAAGTTATATTGTACGTTATTCAGTGTGCTCGAAGGACGATAGGGTCTGAAATATGAATGATTATAGAGAAAAAATACTTGGTGCGCAGGCTGGGGAGATCATTCCCGTTGTTCGCGATATCGAGATGGATTGTCCGGTTGAGTTTTTTGCGAAGCTTTCGGACTATGGGCGCAAAAAGCATAGCTGTCTTTTTGAGTCGCGTGATTATCTTTCCGAAAACGCAGGCGGTGAGCTTACGTTCGGAACGGCGGATCCTGCTCTTTATGTCAGCGGCAAGGGGCTTGATTTCACTATCGAAGCGCTTAGCGTAGTTGGCCGTCGTATGGTTGGGTATCTTGCGGGCGATGAGGAGCGGTTTGATTTTTGCGAGAGTGTTGAGTTTAGCGACGATAAAATCTGCGGGGTGCTTAAAAAGTCCGATGGGGCGATAGATGAGCAGTCTCGATTGAAGAGCATTAACCAGATGAACGTGCTTCGGGCGGTGGCGTTTGCTTTTAAGCTTGCAAGCCATCCGTTCCGGGTGACGTGCGGTCTTTTGGGAGCATTGAGCTATGATTTTGTCGATCAGTTCGAGAAGCTGCCCGAAAGTAAGTCCGATGTGCTGGGGAACCCGGATTATGAGCTTTATTTCGCGGACAATATATTCCTGATGGATCACCGGGCGAGCAAGGGGCATGTTATCGTGAATGTGATGATTACCGATGGGGACCGCCAGGAGATAATCGAAGAGGCCGAGAAGTGCTTTGAGCGGTATTATGAAACCGCAACGGCTGAGATGCCGGCTGGGAGGGATCTTTCGGGGCGTGAAATTATTAGCGGAACAGATACGGTCCAGGATGAGTATGAAGAGATCGTTAAGACCGCCAAGGAGCATATTATTGAGGGCGATGTGTTTCAGGTTGTGTTGAGCAGGACGGTGATGGAATCCTGCAGGGATGAGGGGCTCGATATTTATCGGCGGCTGCGGGTGCTGAACCCTTCGCCGTATATGTTCTATCTTAATACCGCAAATACCGTTTTGCTCGGTGCCAGTCCGGAGCTGAATCTTCGGGTCAGCGGTATCGATAAGCGTTATGTCGAGATACGGCCCATCGCCGGGACGAAACCGAGGGGCCGGGTTGACGGCAAGATCGATGCGGATATGGATGCCAGGTATGAGGCCGAGCTTAAGCTGGATCGTAAGGAACTTGCCGAGCATATGATGCTTGTCGATCTGGCGAGGAACGATATCGCGCGAGTGGCAAGGGCCGGTTCGCGGGTTGTCAGCGAGATGCTTATTACGGAAAAATATGAATCGGTGATGCATCTTGTCAGTAATGTTAAGGGCGAGCTTCGGGACGATCTGGATGCGTTGAGCGCTTATCTTGCGACGATGAATATGGGTACGCTGACCGGGGCGCCGAAGATCGAGGCGATGAAGATAATTCGACAACTCGAGAACAGCAAGCGCGGCTACTACGGGGGCGCGGTGATGTATCTTACGGTTGACGGTCAGTTTGACAGCTGTATTACGATACGGAGTTTGCAGATCAGGGACGATGTGGCGTATATTCGGGCAGGTGCAGGGATCGTTCATGACAGTATTCCGACGAGCGAGTTTCAGGAAACGGATCATAAAGCAAACTCCTGTTTGAAAGCAGTACGAGGAAAATAAAATGAAAAAATATGAGATAAAAGTTCTGTTCATCGACAACTTTGATTCGTTTACTTATAACCTTGTGGATGAGTTTGGTAAGCGCAATTGTCCTACTAAGGTTTATCGTGCGGATACTGCTTTGGACGAATTGAAAAAGGTTGCAGCCGAGTTCGAGCCCGATCTGCTTTTACTTTCGCCGGGTCCGGGGACGCCTGATAAGGCAGGGGTTACGCTTGAGGCGCTGGACTATTTTAAGGGCCGATTGCCGGTTTTTGGAGTTTGCCTGGGGCATCAGTCGATCGTGCAGTATTTCGGCGGTAAGGTCGGTCATGCCGAGAGCGTTATGCACGGTAAATCTTCGAAGGTGACGCATACGGGCAAGGGCGTCTTTGCCGGGCTGGAGAATCCTCTGCATGCCGGGCGGTATCACAGCCTTTGTGCGATGACGCTTCCGGATTGTCTTGAAGAGACGGCGAATTTTGAGGGTATTGTGATGGGGATCGAACATAAAGAACTGCCTATATATGGTGTTCAGTTCCATCCGGAGAGTATTTTGACGCCTATGGGCGGCAGGATCATCGAGAATATTATACGAATCGCGGTAGAGCGCGGCAAGGAAACGTGTGGGAGTGAATAGACTTTAACCGGAGAGATAAGAATGGCTGGTATTGCTGAATATATCGAGATCGTTTTGGGCGGCGATGACCTTAGTTTTGAACAGGCTGGGCTGGTGCTGGATACAGTTTTTGAAGGTGAGGTGCCTGGGGTTCAGATCGCGGCGCTTTTGGCTGGGCTTCGTGCCAAGGGTGAGTCGGTAAGCGAGCTTGCCGGGTTTGCCGGTTCGTTGCGCGGGCATGCCGTTCGTGTTGATTGCGGGATCGATAACCTTGTCGATACCTGCGGGACGGGCGGGGCGAAATTGAAGACGTTTAATATTTCGACGGCCGCTGCGTTTGTCGCTGCGGGTGCAGGAGTGCATATTGCCAAGCATGGCAATCGCGCGATAACGAGTAAGTGCGGGTCCGCGGATGTGTTGACCGCTTTGGGCGTCAATGTCGATCCCGGTGTGGAAAAAGTGGCCGAGTGTATTCGCGACGCTCACATCGGTTTTATGTTTGCTCCGAAGTTTCATCCGGCGATGAAGTATGTTCAGCCGATACGCAAGGAGCTTGGGTTCAGGACGGTGTT
>DAOVIC010000095.1 GCA_030671565.1 Anaerohalosphaeraceae bacterium | reverse complement strand
TCTTCGGTCAATCTTCTGGCAAAACCGTTTTCTATCAGGATGTCCGCGAGGCTGTTGCTGTCGATGACAACGTCTGCGATAAGAGAAAAGTCGGTCCCTCGCTTTATGTTGTGAAGGGAGATGGTTTCTGATCGTGAAAGGTGTGTGGATAGTATTTTTTTTGCCTGCATCTGAAAGAAGCGGTTTGGTTTTCCTTCCTCGGCAACGATGACCGGTTCGGCGATGCCGTTTATTTTTATTGGGATGTCGGAGCCGATGACATCGGGCCAGCCTTCTACGTCGCAGCGAAAGGTGTAGGCGGTCTCTACCGCGATGACTTTTGCGACGGTTGCGTTTCCGTATGTCTTGACGGTGTTTTCAGGTGCTTGTTTTATCTGGGCCAGAGATGTGACGGTAGAGACTATGACGATAAAGCATGCAGTTGATAGGGTTTTCATGAGTTTTCCTCCGGAAAAAATACCGCTAACTTTAGCTAGAACCTGTTTTCCTTAAATTTTGAGGAAAAACAGGTAAGATTATTATAGCTGTTGTGGGTTGCTTATCAAGATATTTTTTTGTTTATCCTTTGTGAGAGGTCTTCAGGTCCGGTAATTTGCGGGTTAAGCGGATAGTTATGCAAATATTTTGTTTGAATGGTTAAGGTTTGCTTGATTTGAGCCGAGAGAAATATATACTCTCACTTATTATTGTGCAGGTCGTCAGCGGTCTAAAGAGACATTTGCGGAGAAAGCAGGGCAATGCGTATTAGGTATGTTGTGTCAACTATGGTTTTCTGGTGGCGTGAGCACCACCTTTCGTTTGAGCAGGAGTGTGATTTTCTGCGCTCACTTGGTTTTGGTATCGAGCTTTGGCCGACCATTAAGGGCAACAATGACTGCAGGTATGTCAAACGTAACTGGTCCCGCCTTCAACATGCTACCGAGGGTATGCTTGTAGGCCTCCATTCACGAAATGACGGTCCGACGATGGATGAGTGGCGAGAACAGATCGCATGTGCCGAGATGCTCGGGGCCCCGATAATTGCCGATCTTCGAAGCCTTTGCGTTTCTGACGAACTTGGTATTGCCGACTGGGGATTCGCCGGCGAGGTCGTAAAAATGGCGGAGGAAAAGTCGGTTCAGCTTTGCCTTGAGACCGGGACATTGGAGGCGCTTTTGCAGGTTGGGGAAAAGTTCAGTTCGATTCGGTATTGCTTTGACAGCGGTTATGCGAACATCGATAAAGATAAGAGCTTTAAGGAGTATGTCGATTTGCTTGCCGAGCGAACGACCTATATGCATCTGGCGGATAATTTCGGAAAGTTTGACGACCACGAACCTCCTGGTGTAAGAGGCGGTATGGATCGGGCGAACTGGGACTATTTGCTTGAAGGTATCTCGAAATATGACAACGATGTTATCGGTTCGCTTGAGATGTTTCCGCCTATGCCGGGTACGATGATACGGCAGAGTAGCGATTATCTCTTTGGTGTTCTTCAATGGCCGTCAAAGCCAGTAAGTCAAGAAGGAGCCGACGAGACGACATATCGGCCGATGTAGATAAAAGCAGACGGTAGATTTGGATTCGCTTTCGGAGAGGTTGTTTTATTTTGGCGATGCTTTTAGCCATTTTTCGAGGTTTTTTGCGAGCACCGTTACTGAACGGGTTTTCATTATGTGCTCTATGATCGCCGGTTTTATCTTTAGCTTTTCCATCGCTTTTTGAGCCCTGTCCCACAGACGATCCGCTTTTGCTTTGCTGTCAGCAAGGTACAATTCGGTGACCAGTTCCTGAAGTTTGGTCAGCATTATCGTATCGAGGTTGTCGTAATAGTTTGAAATAATCTTCTGCTGGTATTTAGATCGGTCTTTTGCCATAAGTTCAATCGTTCCATTGTTTTAGGGTAGTTCTAATAATTGCTTTTGAGCGGCAAGTAGAATATTTTTGCGTTCCGTCAAGGAAGACAAATCAGCCTTAGTTGAAGCTAAGGCGGCTTTTGTCTGACGCCGACCGGAATCAAAAAGATTCGCTTGTCCGCCAAAATGAATTTTTAGAGGTTCCCTTTAGAAATAGATAGTAAAGTCTTCCTTCACGGTAAACCTGTCCGGCGAGTTTTCCAGCCTCGTCGCCTACTCCCATGTATATGTCGCATCTGCCGGCTGCGCGGATCGCACCGCCGGTATCCTGGTCGAGTGCGAAACTGTTGTATCTTCTGTGGATGGTTGTTGTATTTGAATTAGCTGGCAGGACGGTTGAAACGAATGCCAAACATGCCCGGGGATAAACGGATTTATCCGTTGCGATCGTTCGCATCGCGGTCACCGGGGTGTTTATGCTTCCGTGCGGTTCGTTTTGGGCGGTTTGGAAGAATACGAAACGCGGATTTTCTTCAATGTAGGGCCCGATCCGGTCGGGATTTTTTTTGAAGTATTCTATCATTGCAGAAAGGCTCATTTTTTCACCGCTAAGAGCCCGGTCATCGAGCATGACGCGTGATACGCTTTTGTATTCGTGTCCATTGCTGGCGGCGTAGCCTATGGTGAGCAATTCGCCGTCGGCCAGTCTTATTTTGGCCGAGCCCTGAACGTGTGCGATGTAGACTTCGAAGGGGTCGGCCAGGTATAACAGTTCATTGCCTTTGAGCATTTGCGTTTCTTCGATCTCTTTGCGGGCCGGGTAGGGGGTTATTGTCCCGTTGGGCATTTTTCTTCCCTGAATTTTACCGTTCGGATCTTTTACCAGATCTTTTGGTTTATTGTAAAGCGGGTATTTGAATGTTTGCGTTTTTTTCATCGACCCGTCGAAGATCGGTGTGTAGTAACCTGTAAAGAGTACGGTTCCTTTGTTGTCGCACCCGACGGATTCGTAGACGTCGAATTTTTGGCCGATGGCAGCGTTCAGTTCCCTGCCGGTCACTCCCTGCTCAAGTAGTTCTGCGAATGCTTCGAGGCTGGCGTATGCGTGGTCGTGCGTTATTGCGCCATAGGGGAAAAATTGTTTGCTCGACGGTTTGGTCAGGTAGTTTAAGCTGTATCCGATGGCGTCTTTGATGTCTTCGAGTCCGTAAGCGGCGTATGTGAAGTCGGGAATTCTCGCAGGATCCGTGATCTTTCGCAGTGCCAGTTGACCGGGCGCCAGCGGCCTGTCGTATTGAACTTTTTCAGGTTGTCTTGGCAGTTCGAGTGTGGTTCGACACCCGCTAGAGAAAAAAAGGATCAGCGAAAGTGTGCAAAAGAGAAGATGTTTATTCATTGTAATTTCCTTTTTTCGAAAATTTTTGTCCCTGAAATACCGAAAGTGCACCTTAGCTTAAATCGGCAGCAGGTGCTATAAAAATGCAAAATTCAAAAATTAAAATGCAAAACTGAGGGTTCGGTTTATCAGCGGAGGCTATTTTATTATATATTTAAATTTGCATAACACTCTGCCACATAAAGAGTTAGATTGATTTGTATGGACAATTCGCCCAGTTTGAATGCTTTACTTTTATTGGCTTTTCAGGTAGAATCGACTTCTTTAGAGGACTATATATTTGGTGTAAATATGGATCGTATAAGAATTTATGATACTACGCTACGCGATGGGACGCAGGCTGAAGGCGTTAGTTTTTCGCTGGCCGATAAGCTTTTGATCGCTAAGCGGCTTGACGAACTTGGTGTTGATTACATCGAGGGCGGGTTCGCGGTGAGCAATCCCAAGGACAGGCAGTTTTTTGCAGATGTTGCAAAGCTGGGGCTTGCCAATGCCAAGGTCGCCGGCTTTGGTAATACGCGCCGAGCGAATTCTACCGTGGAAGACGATGCTTCGCTGAATGCGATTTTGCGTTGCGGTGTTCAGGTTGCTACGCTTGTGGGCAAGTGCTGGGATCTGCATGTTACCGATGTTCTTCGGTGCAGCCTGGAGGATAACCTGCTGGTCTGCGCCGAATCGGTTGAGTATATGAAGAGCAAGGGGCACGAAGTTATTTTTGATGCCGAGCACTTCTTCGATGGTTACAAAGCCAATCCGAAATATTCTATGAAGGTGCTAAAGGCAACGGCGAAAGCTGGGGCGGATGTGATATGTTTATGCGAGACCAATGGCGGGTGTCTGCCGAATGAAGTTTATGATATTACGCGGGCGGTGTGCAAGAAACTTAGCGGTGTTACGATCGGGATCCATTGTCACAACGATACTGACTGTGCAGTTGCAAGCACACTTGCTGCGGTTGCAGCCGGCGCTCGTCATGTACAGGGTACGATAAACGGTTTGGGCGAGCGCACCGGTAACGCGAATTTGTGTACCATAATACCGAACCTGGCTCTAAAGCTCGGATATGATGTCCTTGGAGAAGATAAGATCAAGTCGCTTACCGAGGTGTCGAGATTTGTCTTTGAGATCGCCAATCTTGCACCCGTGACCAATATGCCTTACGTCGGAGAAAGTGCGTTTGCACACAAGGCCGGCCTGCATGTCGATGCATTGCGGAAGAACCTGAAAACTTATGAACATACCGATCCTGCGAGCACGGGGAACGAGAGACGTTTCCTTATATCCGAGCTTTCGGGTTCATCGAATGTTCTTGCCAAGCTGGAAAAGAAAAAGCTTACGCAGGACAAAACCGTTGTCAAAGAGATACTCAGAACCGTTCAGCAGCTTGAGAATGCCGGTTATCAGTTCGAGGCAGCAGAAGCGAGTTTTGATCTGCTTATCAAGAAAGTACTCGGGACATACGAGCCGACGTTTGATCTGCAGAAATACCATGTCAATGTTGAGCAAAATTCGGATGGCGAAGTGATTACTGAGGCAACCGTCAAACTGAATGTTGACGGTGTGACCGAGCATGTTGTAAGCGAAGGTGACGGTCCGGTGAATGCACTTGACGGTGCACTACGAAAAGCACTTGAGCCATTCTATCCGGGCATCAGGGATATGCACTTGATCGATTATAAGGTTCGTGTGGTAGACGCCCGTGCCGGGACGGCAGCACGGGTTCGGGTAATAATCGAATCGCGCGACCAGGATTCGCTTTGGGGTACTGTAGGTGTGTCGGAAAACGTTATCGACGCAAGCTGGAAGGCGCTTGTAGACAGCGTCGAGTACAAGTTGCTAAAAGATCGCGACGTGGTACGCCAAGAGGGCAACGGCCCCCAGTCGCCGTAGCTGCCTGAAAGCTGTCTCGGCGGCCGCTCTCGCCTTTGGCCCGGCCATCCCTAACCGCTGAATGAAATATCATCTCTGGTCGTAAATCGCATGACTTTATTCTTCCTGTTCGGCTTTTTCGGCGCCCTTAGATTCTTCTTTGGTCCATGGCTGGACCTCAACGGGCAGATTGTGCGCTTTCCATCCCTCAAATCCACCCTCGAGTTCAAGCACGGGATAACCGTGCTCGGCGAATTCGCGGGCGGCGGATGCGGCAAGATGACAATCTTCAGAATAACAGTAGATGATATTGTTGCGATCTTTGGTAAGCCCCGTCAGGCTTGTGTCCAACTGCCTGTATTTATTTATCGCTCCGGGAATGTGTCCCATGCGAAAGTCTTCGGGCTTGCGAACATCGATGATATTTATATGCTCCTGGATTTGAATCATATCATTCAACTCCACCGGACCGGTCGTAAACTCCATCTTCGCCCGGAAATATTTGCCAGCTTTTTTTGGACTCACTAAAACCATCGTTATCCCCTTTCTTTTCTATTTTTCCCCATGATTTTCTCAATCCCAAAAGGCCGAGCACCTGAAATGACCATATCAGAAACACAACCCTTACTTTTGCTACGAAACTGCCAAAAGGAAGGTCAAGTCTAATTTCGAAAAATTCAAAGGCAAAGTACTCAGCTGGATATTGGCGGTTTGCGATTTAGGATAATTTTTTTTTTGTGGTTGCCATCGTAGCACGATTTTGATATTATTATGCGCGATGATGGTTTATTGTTAATTTTAAAAGGAGTAAATTTGATGGTAAGAATTTCCTTAGGTGTGTCACTGTTGTTGGCGGTAATCGGCGTTTGTCATGCCGCCCAAACCGATGATGTGCAAGGCAATGATGCTTTAACATTAAATGATCAGTTGGCCGATAGTGGTATAGAGATAGGGCTTGGGGTTACCAGTATCTATCAAGCCAATGTCAAAGGCGGCCTTGGTACCCGCAACAGAAGGGGCAGGTATTCCGGCAGCTATGACCTTGAGCTGACAGCCGATACACAAAAGCTCCTTGGTATCGAAGGCGGCAGCTTATTTATCCATGGCGAGGGCTGGTGGTCCAAAGCCGGCGGTATTGACGCCGCTTCTGTAGGTAGTGTATTCGGCGTAAACGGGGACGCGGGATCAAGGGACACATTGGTAATTACCGAATTTTGGTGGGAACAGGCAATGCTTGACGACACCCTTCGTCTTCGCCTGGGTAAGCTGGATATTACAGGCGGCTTTGAGCATCAAGGCTGCCCTGTGTCATTTGACTGCAGCAGCTATGCCAATGACGAGTCTTCTCAGTTCCTTAACAGTGCCCTGGTCAACAACCCGACCATTCCATTTCCGGACTATGGACTTGGTGCTGCTTTGCACTGGAGCCCGATTGAATGGTGGTATGCTTCGATCGGTATTGTAGATGCTCAGTCAGATGCCAGAGAAACTGGTTTCAGGACCGCTTTTGGCGGTGAGGATTATTATTTTTATATTTTTGAAACAGGTGTTTCTTCCAAGCTGAATTCCGCAAACGGCCCATTGCAGGGGATGTATCGAATAGGTTTGTGGAATGATCCGCAGCCGAAATCAAATGCGGATAGTGCAAAAAACTATCGCGACGATGTTGGTGTTTATACAAGCTTAGATCAAATGCTCTGCAAGGAAAACTCTGACCCTGAAGACAGCCAGGGCCTTGGCGCATTTTTCAGGTACGGCTATGCTTCCAGCAAGAAAAACGATGTTACCAATTTCTACAGTTTTGGCTTTCAGTACCAGGGTATTATAGACGACCGTGACGACGATGTTTTAGGAATTGGTTTTGCGAAGGGCGTTTTTAGTGACTCTGCCGACACTACATATACCAGTGATTATGAAAATGCTATTGAGTTATACTATAATGTGCAGGTTGCAGATTGGTTGAGTCTCAGCCCGAGTATTCAATACGTTAGTAATCCCGGCGGCAACGAAACGGTAAGTGATGCCGTTGTCCTGGGTCTGCGGGCACAAATGAATTTCTAACATTACGAAATACAGGAGAATTTTATTATGCATATGGCCAATGAATTATTATCGGTTCCGGTTGCGGTTGGTACCCTTGCAATAGCGGCTGGAGGGTTGGGTCTTGTCTGTAGGAAAGCAAGGCAGGTTATTTCAT
>DAOVIC010000059.1 GCA_030671565.1 Anaerohalosphaeraceae bacterium | reverse complement strand
GTGGAGACGGTCTTTGCCGAACCGCGATCGATCAGCAACGACCCGGAACTTGTAAAAACAACGGCGATAGAACTGCAGGAAATACTTTCGATACCCGGCACGAAAATATGCGACTTGATATATCGCAGTCGAAATCCCGGATACATTGCGATCAAAACGGGCATTAACCCCGACCAGCGTCAGGCGATACGGCAGGCAGGTCTTCGCGGCGTGGGAATCCAGTCCAACTGGCAAAGACACTATCCGACAGGATCGCTTATGTCGCATGTTGTCGGGTTTACAGGAAGGGACCATACCGGTCTTGCCGGCATCGAGCTTAAATACAACGGAAAACTTTCCGGCCAGTCCGGCAGGGATGTACTGATCGTCGACTCAGGAAGAAAACCAATCGCCGCAAGAAATCAGCGACAGATCACCGAAGACGGAAGCAGCCTGATACTGACCATCGACTCAAGTATTCAACAATTTGTTCGCAAGGCTCTGATAAAACAATGCAAGGAGTTTAAGGCTGAATCGGCTACAGCGATAGTCATGAACCCGTGGACCGGTGCGATCCTGGCAATGGTTTCGGTGCCTGATTTTGACGCCTCCGAATTCTCTTCGTCAAAACCTGACCAGCTACGTAACCGCGCACTTACAGATCCCTTCGAACCGGGCAGTATCTTCAAACCCATCGTCGCGGCTCTTGCACTCGATTGCGACAGTATTACAAAAGATCAAATTTTCTTTTGCGAGAACGGCAATTATCGCGGCAAAGGGTTCGGCACCATCGGTGAGTGGGCAAACCACAAATACGGAAACATGACGGTGCATGACATACTGGTTCGTTCAAGCAATATAGGTATGGCGAAGATCGGCCAGAAGATGGGCAAACACAAGCTTTATAAAGGCCTAAAGCTATTCGGTTTTGGCCAGCGAACCGGCATTGACCTGCCCGGTGAGGACGCCGGACTTATACGTAACGTTTCCAAATGGGATGGATACAGTATCACACGCGTTCCATACGGTCACGAAGTGTCGGTCACATCGCTTCAGATCATCAGTGCGTATGCAACTCTGGCAAACGGAGGCCGCCCGGTAACTCCGCACCTGGTCCGGGCGGTTATCGACGACCAGGGACTGATAACAGAAATGAATATTCCACCGCGTACAAGCGGACATATCATAAAGCCTGAGGTGGCCAACTGGATCGTCCGGAAAGCCCTTGTCGGAGTTGTTACCGAAGAAAAAGGAACCGGCAAAAACGCGGCTATAGATAATTGGCAGGTCTTCGGAAAAACAGGGACGGCAAATATCTCGCGGTCAGATGTCAAAGGATATGACGAAAGCAACTACGTCGCATCTTTCGCAGGCGGAGCTCCTGCAGACAATCCTGCTATCGTAGCCTTAGTATCGATCAGGAAGCCGGATAAGAGTCTTGGCAAAGGATACAGCGGAGGGCGAGTAGCTGCTCCCGTATTCAAAGAGATAGTAGAGAACACACTCAATTATCTTGAGCATGATCAACAGAGGCAACTGCTGGCTTCTCATTGACACCTATGTAACCTGCGTCTCGGCAGAGGCCAAGAATATGCTCTCCCAGAGGTGCCGCGTCACCTGCTCCGCTTGAGCCGCCTTCAACTATTACCGCAAACGAGATCGCCCTGCCTGACTCATCCTCAGCAAAGCCTGCAAACCATGCATGGTACGGCTTTTCGGTCGAACCGGTCTTACCAAATACCTTAATGCCGCGTGAGAAAAGATCGCTGTCTCTAAAGGCCTTTCTTGCCGTTCCATCTGATTCATTTACTACGGCACTCATACCGTCACGGACCGTTGCAAGGTTGGCCTGCGAAATACCAAGATCCCGTTGAAATTTGTTTACGGGATCAGCATCATTGAGAAAAAGCCTGGGATCCTTGTAGATCCCTCCGCGGGCAATTGTGCCCATCATATTGGCAACATGCAAAACTGTTACCCTGCAGCTGCCCTGGCCGATACCGAACAAACGCTTTTCATATCCCTGAAGCAAAGGCACCTCTGAAAAACTGGCAGGTGGACGCCTCAATACCGTACTCGATATTGTCCCAGCCGACTGCAGCAGATTTCTATCGGTACCGATTGTCCTGTCCAGGCCTTTTGTCAACGCGCCAAAATCTGGCCCGGGTAAAACTTTTTGACCGAAACCAAACATGTAAAACCATTTTTGTAAGACAACCGAATTAAGGCGGTCTGCCAGTATAGAAAAATATCTGTTACAACTTCCCTTTATGGCATTTCTCGCATTGTTTGACCATTGCAGATCATGTGAGGTACCAAGTTTACGAAAAGTGATACAATCCGGCCATCCTCCGGGTGCTTTACTGTATGGACAACCGATAATCTCATCGGCTGTAACTTTGCCTTCTTCAAGACCTGCCAACAGTATCAGCGGCTTTATTACCGAGCCTGGAGGATAGGTCTCATAGATCGCCTTGCTCTTTCGTGGTTCGCCGTCGGCCTCCAAATTCTTTTTATAGTCCACGCGAGCGGTATTAACATCATAAACAGGCATCGAAACCATTGCCAGAATATCGCCGCTTGCAACGTCGATCACAACTGCCCCTATCTCATCGGCCCCTTCTTCTCTTGAACGAACACCGGACAAATATCTCTCGATACTTCTTTGCAGCTCGACATCCAGCGAAAAACGTACGTCATTTCCAAAAGAAGTTTCCTTTCTATTCAGAAGTTCGCCGTCCCTGTTATAAATAACCTGCCCCCGCTGGCCACGCAGAATAACCTCGCAAACCTCTTCAACGCCGTTACCCCTGCCTGCAACCTCGCCGGTCAGATACCTCGAATGCGTATCGTCTTCAAACAGTTCGTTTTCGGACTGCTGAGCAGCACCGACCCAGCCAATAAGTTGACAGGCGGAGGTCCCATATGGATAGAAACGCCTTGCCTCCGGCAAGATCGTGATCTCTTCTATGTCAACAAATTCCATCTGTGCTGCTAAAAGCTGCTCGGAACCTTTAAGCTCGATGAGAGGATAATTCTCATGCATATCTGCAAGGTCGACAAGCATAGTAAATTCGAGCCGTTTGTATTCACTCGGGACAAGCCTTGCAAATTGCCCAAGAGCCTCCCCTGCCGGAACAGAACGCCCTTTCGCTTTGTAAGCCTCAATAAGCGGAGATTCGGGAAATCGTCTTCGCCATGCGATGACCTGCCGCGTCAACCATACCCGATCGTTAATTTCCCTGATCCTGCCGAATATTTCCTGATCGTCAACACCTGTGATCCGGGCACTGGCCCTGATCACATTTGTCATAGTCGCAATATCGTTGACATACTTTTCTCGCATGACAGCTTCTGCTTCTTCGGCAGTTTCACCCTTCTCCATTCCACGCATAATGCCGGCACGCCAGAACTGTTCATCAAAAATCCGCGTCAATTCATAGTTGGCCTGCAGATAAAATACAGGTTCATCCAATGCAAGAACCTTTCCATGACGATCCAGAATGCTGCCCCGAACTGTCGGCAGCATAACCGGAGCAAGAATTCGGGATTTGCGAATATCTTCGCGGGCAATATCACTGCGAAAGATTTGGAGATATGCAATGCGAAGCGTACAAACAGCGATCACAACGGAACAGATCAGGATCAAAATATATAAACGTTTTCGGTACATCGGATTCTATCGGATTATTCTATAATGCTCTCAGTTGAAATTTCGCGGTTGTCCGCGGACAACCGCTTTAGAACAAAAAGTTACGATCTTACTCGCAAAATTTTACTACCCCAAAGGGTATATATTTGGTTTTTCTGCAAAAAACAAATTAAGCGGCTTACTAAACAGCTTCCAGATCACGGGCCCAATTAGTGCCGAATACAAAGCCGTCAGTAATACGGCCGAGTATGCATTAGGGCACATCGCACCCAATTTAACCGATACAAGCAATTCAGTGAGAATCCCGCCTATTACACCCGCAAAAAAAATCATCATCGACTGATAAATAAATTTCTTCATTACAACTTGCTTGCGAAAAAGTGAGATCATCCCCCCAAGCAAACAATAACTGATACTGTAGGGGCCCATCAGCATCGCAACTGAAGATACATCAGCGGCAAAACCAATCGCAAAAGAAACCGGGATCGCATCCTGCCTGTCGCAATTTAAAGCAAAGAACACCAGAAAGATCAAAAGAAGATCAGGACCTATATGCAGGCTGGACACCGACCACACATCACGTATATTTGACACGCTTATGACGGTAAGGACAACAAGAAAAACTAAGAAAATCTTCCAACGCATTTTTCATCCATGCTTTTTTTTGATACTTGCTCTTATCTTTTCACTCTCAGCGATTGCTCAACCCGTTACTATCGGGATCCATGATCACAATTGCCACATCGGTCAACCGCGAAAAATCCCGGATCGGCTTAACCGAAATATCCCACAGCAAAGGGTCTCCGTCATCGGGCTTTATTGCTGATATCTTCCCAACAATGAGTTCCAGTCCCAAAAAGCCCTGAGACGGTGATGCATAAACAATGTCACCAGCCTGAATATCGTATTTTTTTCGCCAGATCAAAGGTACCTTGGCTATTTCACTGTCCTTGCCCTGTAGTTGCCCTAACACGTAATTATGGGAGCCTTCGCGCAGTATACTAACAGGGAGATGGTGTCTCGTATCCGTTACCAGACGAACTCTGGCCATTCGTTCAACTACCTCGCTTATGGTGCCGATTACTGTGCACTGTTCCGAACAGAGTACGTATTGCCCCAGCCGCAAGTGGTCCTCTGCTCCTTTATCGATGACAAGTTCGCTTCTGGCACCGGACAGAGAAGAACGAACAACTTTAGCCATCATGATACGCCCTTCGGTTTCGGGCAGTTTTTGACGGAGACCGGAAAGCTTTTTGTTGTCGGCATGCAATCTCAAAAGTTGTGCATGAGCCTTCGCGTACGCCTCGATAACGTCATTATACGCCTCACGCGAAACGGTATCCTGATGAAGGCGGATAGATTTTGGCAAAAGACCTATAACGGGGGAGGTAATTTTGACAAAAAGATAATTGATTCTGGTCGTGTACCTGGCAGGAATGATAAACAAAAATGCCGCCAACAATATCAGCCCGACAAACACGACGCCAACTGGAAATCTTAAACGCCTGCGTGCCATCTCCTATAAACCTCAATCCCCGAATCCATTACGGGGTTCTGTCGGACTACAGACGAATCGGATAACGTGGCAATTTCCGTTAGTCCCAACCGTAACCGTCCTGGTCAAGTGTTACTTTCCATAATTCAAGGTTTTCCAGATACACACTGGTACCTCTTGCTACACATGCTAACGGGTCTTCAACAGCTATGACCTTAAGACCCGTCGCGTTTGAAATCACTTTGTCCATCCCGCGAAGCAGCGAACCGCCGCCGCATAAGTGGACGCCATTTTCGATCAGATCTGCCGCAAGTTCCGGCTCTGCCTTTTCGAGCGTACGCATAACAGTTTCAATAACAGCAGCGATCGGTTCCCGAAGAGCCTCGCGTATTTCTTCGCTTGTGATAACGATCTTGCGTGGAAGTCCGCTTATTGTATCGCGCCCTGCCACCTCCATCGTTAGCTCTTCTTCAAGTTCCGAAGCCGACCCGATTTGAATTTTAACCTGCTCTGCACGCGACTCACCGATCAGAAGATTATAAGTGCGTTTTAAATGATTGATCATCGCCTCGTCAAAATCGTCACCGCCTATGCGAATCGATTCGCAGGTGCTGATATCTCCAAGGCTCATTATTGCTACTTCCGTAGTACCGCCGCCGATGTCCACTATCATAGATGCGGTAGGCTCGGTAATCGGCAGGCCCGCACCGATGCCGGCTGCCATCGGTTCATCGACAAGGTAAACTTTTCTCGCTCCTGCACGTTCTGCACTGTCTATAACTGCCCGCCGCTCAACAGCGGTTATTCCGCTTGGCACGGCGATAACTACTCTCGGATTAAACCACCGAACACGCCCGCCGCCGTGAACCTTCCTTATAAAATAGCTTAGCATGGCCTCAGTGATCTCAAAATCGCTGATAACGCCATCTTTGAGCGGACGAATGGCGCTGATGGAACCGGGAGTTTTGCCAAGCATCTCACGGGCAATGAGCCCGACAGCTTCTCCATTATTAAGCACTATGTTAGTGCCCTTTCGAACTGCGACCACAGACGGCTCGTTGAGAACTATCCCCTCATCGCGAACGCAAACCAGGGTATTACAAGTACCCAGATCGATCCCCATATCAACGCTAAACCAGCCCAAAATATTGTCGAGTATCACCGAGACTCCCTTCAAATTAGCCCTGCTATCTCATATTGAGATATTAACAGATGATCCTCACAGACTACAATAAGTATACTTAATTAAAACTGCGGTGGTTCCAGTATCCTGAACACCGTGCCATAGAAGGCAATACACTTAACTGTGATAAAGATTGCAGAAGCAATAACGATGCCTGTTGCCAGTGCAAGGACTGCAGTATAACTATTGCTAGCAGGTTTTATTTTATTGATCGGATTCATAATAATTAAAGCTCTGTGCTTACACTGTCACCTACTTTTGGTTGTGCCGTAACAAGCTGCAAAACGCCGGCACTTTTATTTACATCAACATCCGTTACGCGAACGTTACAGATGAACATATCACCTCTGACAACATAGAAGATCATTCCGGGCCTAACTCCATCTGCCGACCCCAAACCTATTGAAACCAACGATTGCCCTACCTCTGTGATAAGCCCCTTTAGCGCCGCTCCTACAGGTACCACAGGTGCAGGCTTTGCCCTGCCTGGAACAACTGTAACAGTATCTTCAGAAACATCAACGCCTCTTCCTGCAAGACTGCTAAGCCTGTCCTCGATAGCTTTCTTTTGCTCACGAAGATTTCGCAGATCGGCCTCAAGCTGTTCCATAAAAACGATCTTCTCATAAAGCTGCATCTCAAGCTCGTTCAACTCTGAATCGCTCTTGATATTCTTAGCACGCAGAGTTTTTAATTCGTTTTTAGAAAGCTCAAGCGTCTTATTAAGATTTTCAATAGTCGTTTCGAAACCGGCAACAGTTCCGCCCCATGCAGCGACCTTGGCCTCGTATTCATCACGCTGGGTCTCTGCAGTTCGCTTGTCTACGACCAGATCCTGCAGTTCTCGCTCAAGTTGCGAAATCCTTGTATTATTTTGCTTCTCAATCTCCTTCATCTGGAAGTTCTTCTCTTCCATCCTCTGGCCAAACTCGGCAGCATTGGTCTCAAGAGACTGGTTACGTCCCTTCAGCTCGTCGGCCTCAGCCTTATAGTTCTGCGTAGTACCAACATAGGTTATCATCGCACCACATAAGAAAATCGAAGATAACGACAACAGAACAATGAAAATCTTCGTCAAATTACTCAAATCGAAAACTCCTAATTGAATTATAGCACTAAACGACGGAACCCCAGAACATCACCGTTGTGACAAATCAGTCCATCGCTATAACTTCACTGGGATTCTACCTTATATTCCCGTCAGGGTCAAGACATTTTTAATCTCAGATAACACTTTGAGACATAAATAGTTATAAATCCATAAGACACCACTGGCCCGGAGGCAAACTCCCTCCGATCTGCGATGGATATTAAACGCTTTATTCGCTTTAATCGCTACAGAAATATCACTGATTTAACAACAATACCGATTGCGCAGCCCGCAACTGCATATCCTTCGACTGGCTCTGAAGAAAGTTCGGTAAAAAATCTGCCAATCCGCTACTTCCCATATGACCGATCGCCACCACAGCGATTAGATCTGCCCGCAAACGGGACTGTTCATTGAGGGTTTTGGATACCCTAACCATGTAATCCGCCACTTCTGCCTCTCCAACATTACTCCCAAGCAGACCCAATTGTTCCGATGCCAGAAGCCTGATTTCTATGATCTCATCATGCAGCATCGTCAAAATCGCATTTTGGGCTTCTTCTGTCCCTAAAGCTCCCATTGCCCGTATCCCCATGGCCCGATCCTCAGCGTATTTACTGATTAACAATGCCCATATCTCCCGATATGTATTCTCGTCTCCCCCCAGCATTGCTATTGATTCGGCAACCTGCGCCGTGACCATATCGCCTGACAATTCATCTCTCGCTACTTTCTTGAGCACCTCGATTGCCTTTCGGTCGCCAAGCTTTCCCAAAAGCAGGATAGCATTTGCTCGAACTGTCTGATCATTACTGCCAAGAGCATCGTAGATACGGTCGCTTAAATCCATTTTTTTCAGTTGGGCCAGAGCATACGCCGCCGCGATTCTGACATTTGCATCCGGATCGTTCAGCAAACGTTTTACACTGAGAGCCCCTTTTGCATACGCCATATCACCAATGGCAATAGCTGCGGAAAAACGCACACGCACAGCCTCATCTTTCAATAATTTTATTATAACAGGCATGATGTCACTGCGTCCCGTCGTTGAAACGACCTCAATTGCGTTTGCACGCATGCGATCGCTGGGATCGGCAAGGCTCTCATAGATTATTTCCAGGGCTCTTTCCTGCTCTTTCGAAACAACAGGACCGGTTTGCACTGAAGATGTTTTCTCACCGGTCGAAACCGCCTCCTCACAACCCAATAAAAGCATACTTATTACTACAGCCACGCAAATGAATATCGCCTTCATCTAAGATTCCCTTCTTTTTTTGCTTTTTCTGAAAACTGCATGGGCCAATCCCTCACCAACCACCGCCAACGCCAGGACCAGGCAACCATAATCGAGCCATTTGCCACGCTTGCTGAATACCGTAACACGTTTATCGACAAGAACCCGGTCAACAAACCACCCTTCCACAGCCTCTCTTTTCATCGGTGATTTGGGCAGATTCCCAGCAATATAACCTTCGCGTATTCTTCCAAGCGAGTCGATCGCACAACTGATCCCGGTATTGACACTTCTAATGATCGGTATTCGATTCTCAACCGCCCGAAAGACGCTTATTGCCGTCCGCTGGCTCAACTCACCGCCGGGGATAACTTTTCCATCCTTATACCTTACATACCACCCATCATTGCTGATATTCACTAACCAGTCCACCTTTTTTTTGCCGCCTTCCACTGTCATCCTCCTGGTAGTATCGGCATCGGTGTCCTCATAACATATCAAAACGCCGAAATACCACTGACGCTGACCCTCTTTTATAGTAAAAACCGTATGCTCAGTGCCCCTGGTCAGGCTGTAATCATAATCGTAGGGACTTAGAAAGCGGAAAAAATTATAAACAAAAGGCATCAATTCGCGCAACGGTATATATTCGCCAAACGGCACAAGATGTATCTTGTCATAGCGTGTAGAACTCTGCATACCATCCGGACCGTACATAAATGCAGAATTGTAACGATCCGAGATGACATAGTAATTGCCCTCTCTTTTGAAACCCGCTCCGTGTGCACCGAAAAGCACATACGCCCTGCCGGCGGCATGTTCGGAAATCGCTTTGTCAAATTGGACCGGCTGTGAATCCGCCTCCTGGAGCATAAGGTATTGACGGTTCATCGTCGCAAGCACTATAGTCTCCGGCCATGCCACCATCGCACATCCGGCTTCTATACATAAGTCGCTCTTCTCAACCAAATCCTCAAAGATCATCTCTGCATTTTCAGACAGCTCCTTCACATGCGATGGAATATTAGGTT
>DAOVIC010000176.1 GCA_030671565.1 Anaerohalosphaeraceae bacterium | reverse complement strand
GGGCACTTGCCGGCTGTCCGTTTACTGCGGTTAGCTGCGAATCGAAAACTCTTACGTCCTGGGCCAGTATTCCTATCAGGAAAATCGCTGTTACAACGGATGCGATGACGGCTATTCCGTGTGATAAGTACTTGTTCTCACCGGCTTTACGTTTTTGCGATTCGATGGAAGGTACTGTTGAGGATTTGATGAATTTTGCCGCGACCAGTACCCCCGCAAAACCTACAGCTACTACGATCAGCCAGAAAATACTTTCCCACTGTAAAAAGGAGTAGATAGCGGTTTTTTTCGTAAGTTCATTGTTTTGCTGGAATAATGACATCATTGTACCTGACCGGAAGGTACACGCAGCCAAGCCGGCTGGAACCGCCAAAGGAGCCAGATGGATTCCGTGGGGGTAAGATACCAGGTGGGCAACGATGCCGGTTACGAATGCTATTATTACGTAAGCTATCGCAGATACTAAACTTATGCCGCCGCCATAGAAGGTGATAGCGTCCATCGGAGTTATTGGCGCAATCAGCGGAAAGGCCAGAAATGCCATGATCACAATCCCGGCAGCCATGGTAACAGCGATCCTAAGTCTCATAACGACAGTAAGTTCCATCAATGCGTCCTTTCAATAGATGCGAGTAAAATACCAGCATAAATATATATTAGCAAGCAAATTTTACTCCTGGCCCGTCAGTTCGTGCGGATCCAGATACTCTTTCACCGTTCCGGCAAGCTCAGGAGGGCATGTGTATTGCTCGCCGGATTGATCTATCGGATGCTTGCTTTTCAAATACGGGATTTTTCCGTCTACTGTCAAAAAATCATTCTGCTGTTTCATCCAGCTGAACATCTCCTGCTTAAGCTGAGCCTTGATCTTTGCATACCTGGGATCCCGGGCCAGATTCACAAGCTCAAAGGGGTCTGTCTTTGTATCATAGAGTTCCTCTTCCGGCGTATCGGGATGCTTTGCGGCTCCTAAGCGGTGGAAAGGATCGATCTTCTTTCCAGCCCGTTCATCGCGCCGAATCCGCTCTAACGTATTGAAGTTGCGGATGTAGTGATAACGCTTACCGCGTGCCGAGCGACGCGGGAAGACGTGCGTTGCCAATACTCCCTGTTGTGTCATTAATCCGAAGACAGTTTGACGGTGTTGCTGGATCTGACCTTTCAGGAGAGGGTAAAAACTCTTGCCGTCGATATTCTTCGGCGATTTTCCTTCTGCTATTTCGACAAAGGTTGGAAGAATATCCACGTAGCTGACCAATGCATCTGTCCGGCCCGGTTTGATCTTGCCCGGCCATCGCACGATGAAAGGCACATTCAGTCCCCGGTCATAGACGGAGTACTTTGCGTCTGCCCCATTTCCGTGATCGGCGGAATAACAGAACACGGTATTGCTCTCGAGCCCGTGCTTCTTTAGCATGGCCAGTACACGCTCCAACTCTTTTTCCTTTTTGGCGATGTGGTCATAGTATCCAGCAAGGGCTTTGTTTGAGCTGCTCTTGATATGCGGATGGCGGATGGTTTGATCCGCAGGAAACTTCGGCGTCTTAGGATAGGGGCCGTGAGGATAATTAGAGGTGATGAACAGGCAGAAACGCTTGTTCCCGGCGGACTTGAGGTAGTGATCGATCTTGTCGAGCGGCAGGTCTTTGCTGCTGCCGTATGGGATGTATTTATCCCAGCGAAAGACGGATCTCGGCTGTACATGAACCTTGCCGGCCAATACGACTTCATAGCCAAGCGGCTTGAGCGCATCATAGACGGTCTTTGTCCCTTGCCGAACGCCGATATGGTTTATGAAGCAACCGTTTCGGATTGGATACTGCCCCGTAAACAAAGAGGATCGACTTGGTGCGCAGATCGCCTGAGTCGTAAACATCTGATCAAAAACCAGCCCCTCTTTGGCCAGTTGATCGGTTATCGGCGTCAGATCCAGCGGCAGTCCGTAGCATCCATAATCGGCTTTTAGCTGATCGTCACTCAGGAAGAATACGAAATTAGGTTTTTTCGAAGCAATCGCTTCGGCGCACATGCCTGCAAGGCAACACGCCAGTAAGATCAAATGTTTGTAACTGAATTTCATTGCAATACCTCTGTTTTATTCCATGTTCTATTTTCATGCGGACCGTTAACGACGAACGTTTACGGAGTTTCGGTCTGGATCTTTCATTGCCATACAAACTCGATCCTGGTTACTGAGTAGGGTTTAAGTGTAATTGAATTCATGTCGGTTCCGAATAACACGATCTTTTTGATTTGCCGGTTATCTGAAGCTGCATTTTCAATCGCAATATTCCGCCGATGTGTCAACTGAAGACCGCGTATGAGCGAGGCCCTGCGTTTCGTGCTCTTTTCAAGAACAGAGAAATCCTGAAGGGTATAGCTATTGCCCAGCTTGTTGATCACAATTACATAGCCGCTATTGCGGTTAACAAAGGCACCTGCTTCCACGTCAGAGTAGTTTGCCGGATTCTCATGCGTTCCTAAATAGTGTCCGCCTCCGTCAATTTTCAGCGGGACATAATCACGGCTGTTTCGCACCGCAACTGAGAAGAGCGAAAAGTGCAAATAGGGCGGATACTCCTTTTCGCCGATCCCCTCGTCGGCGCCGACATAATCAAAAAACTGGCTGAAGGAATGCCAGCTGGATACAGCCACTGAAGGCCTTGCCAGAAAACGCAGCAACATGATATCGCTGTGCAAGGCTCCCAAGTGCGAATACCGCAGCCTGTATCTACGTAACTGTCCAGTGAATCCTCCCACCCCGTATTCGGTGATCCAGATCGACTTGGCGGGAAACTTTTTCTCCAGGGTATCGAGAGTCGTATCGAGTCGATCATCCAAATGCGCCACCGCATTCTGGTACGACTCGGTAAATGGCAGGAAATCTTTTTGTTTTACGTCGCCGTCCATCCCTGTCCGCGAATAGAGATGGACTACGACTGCATCGAAAAATGTGTGTCCCTCGAGCATTTCCAGCCATTGCTGTTG
>DAOVIC010000171.1 GCA_030671565.1 Anaerohalosphaeraceae bacterium | reverse complement strand
GGGATAACTTTTCCATCCTTATACCTTACATACCACCCATCATTGCTGATATTCACTAACCAGTCCACCTTTTTTTTGCCGCCTTCCACTGTCATCCTCCTGGTAGTATCGGCATCGGTATCCTCATAACATATCAAAACGCCGAAATACCACTGACGCTGACCCTCTTTTACCGTAAAAACCGTATGCTCAGTGCCCCTGGTCAGGCTGTAATCATAATCGTAGGGACTTAGAAAGCGGAAAAAATCATAAACAAAAGGCATCAATTCGCGCAACGGTATATACTCGCCAAACGGCACAAGATGTATCTTGTCATAGCGTGTAGAACTCTGCATACCATCCGGACCGTACATAAATGCAGAATTGTAATGATCCGAGATGACATAGTAATTGCCCTCTCTTTTGAAACCCGCTCCGTGTGCACCGAAGAGCACATACGCCCTGCCGGCGGCATGTTCGGAAATCGCTTTGTCAAATTGGACCGGCTGTGAGTCCGCCTCCTGGAGCATAAGGTATTGACGGTTCATTTTCGCAAGCACTATAGTCTCCGGCCATGCCACCATCGCACATCCGGCTTCTATACATAATTCGCTTTTCTCAAGCAAATCCTCAAAGATCATCTCCGCATTTTCAGACAGCTCCTTCACATGCGATGGAATATTAGGTTGAACCGAACCGATAAGCGGACCTTCCTCGATAAAATCATCCGTCTGGACAATCCGCCATTTGCCATAGCCAAAAACAACTGCCAACACAGCCGCTACACACACCGCTTCAAAAACACTTCTCCTGCCAGCAACCCTGCCCCTTCGCCAGCCAATTATCAATTCCGCAAGCAAACCGTTTACCATCGCGAGAATAAACGACACACCGGCAGCACCGGTAATATCAGATATCTGGATCAATGTCGTATTGGCATATTGACTGTGCCCAAGCAGCCGCCAACTGAAACCGGTTATCAGCAACCCCTGAACGGTCTCGGCTCCGACAAAGAGCACAGCAACTCTCAAAAAGAAAGGTATCTTCTGCCAAAAATCCCCACGCCTAAGACGGCGAACACAAAAAACCAGCACCGGCCAGTAAAGACCAAGATAGAGACTAAACGCGATATACCCCGGAACCGTCACCAATCCGATCCACCACAAATTGCATATCCAGTACACCGAAGATACGACGAATGCCGCCCCCGCGACAAGCCCACCCCTTTCCTCAAACTCACAAACCAGAAGAAACGGTACCAGGCACACCCACCCCAAAAACCCGACGCCAAAAGGAACCTGCATAAAAGTCAGCATCAAAGCAGATGCCGACAAACCAAAAACTATACGCCCCAAAGATTTCAAATTGACTCCATTCAAACAGCAAATTCCATCAGGACCATCGCGACATCCTTTTCGTCGTATGACCTGCCATTATTCATCCTGATCTCAAATTGAGTAGTAAAGACTTTCAGCAGCTTCTTGTTCGTTATTATTTCGGCAGAACCCATCCCCATCTCCAGATAAAGCCGCCTAATTTCCAACACTTCCTGCGCATCGAAAGAGACGAACAGGTTTTCATACTTGCGTACCTGCTTTTTGACCTCCCCAAGCCGCTCCTTCATATTTTCCACATAATTCTCGGAAATATCCATCGCCGCATATTGCCTCCCCATCAAACACGCAGCCGCCGCCGTAGTACCAGACCCGGCAAACGGATCGAACACAACATCGCCGGCATTTGAGCTTACCGCAACAACCCTCATCAACAGACTTTCGGGCATTTGACAGGGATGCCAGCCTTGCCGTTCATTAAAAGTACCGCACACACGCGAAAACTCCGTCCAAACATCATCCGGCATTTTCCCGCGAGGATTTGCACGCTTGTCATTGTAGATAAGCTGGCGATCAGACGGAACACGAACAGCATGGTCGTTAAACGTAAAGTTTTTGCTGTCCTTTACAAAATAGAATATATGCGTATGTGCCCGGGCAAATTTCATCTTTGTCTGCTGCCCAAAAGTATAATGCCAAATGATCCAGTTACGCAAGGTTAGCCCAAGCTCTTCACCAATAAGCCGAACCTGTGCGGCATAATCGTCACCGATAGCGACATAGAAAGATCCGCTTGGATTAAGAATATTAACGCAGGCATTCATCCAGTCCCGCGTCCAGGCGATATAGTTATGCGACTTGACCTTGTCCTTATACTTATCGTACTTATACCCGATATTGAAAGGAGGGTCAGCAAAGATAAGGTCCGCAAAAGGCTTCTTAGCCTTACCCAACACCTCAATACAATCACCACAAACGACTTTATTGACAAGTTTACGCATGACGACATGATACACAACAGCAGTTGGTTTGCAAGCAATTATAACAAATAAACCCCGCCAGACTCCCTTCCCGGGATGTGTCAGGGCTTTATGACATGCTGGGCGCGGGATACTTTTCCGGTAAGATAATCCGTAAATTTCACCTTTACCGTCAGTTCTCTGGTATTTTCGTTTATCAAGCTGCCAACATCAAACTTCAAACGGTAATAATCGGTAAGCATCAACCCCATCCACTTACTTTTAAGCTCCTCGGGCTCAATATTCCATTCGGAAAGCAAGGCATCATCCGCATCGGCATTGAGATCCCAAAGTTGAACCTCAACCGTCCCTGCAGCTTTTATTTTGTCCCCGGCATCGTCGAAAGGAACGACAATTACGATAAGACTCTCAAGAGTACCGTCGTCGTCCTTGTCAAAAAGACCTGTACGTTTGCTTAGTTCGACTTTTTCGAAATTGCTCAACGCATCCAGCCGAACCTGCCCATCCAGCGCCGAAAGTGTCTCGACCTGTTCGCTTAGAGTTGCATTCTCCTTTTCGAGGGCTTCCACCTGCAGCGTGAGAGATGTTTTTTGACGGCCCAACTGGGCGACTTGATCCCAAAGTAACTGCTCTGTACTATCGGCACATCCGGAAAGCAACACTGCCAAACATCCTGTAACGACAACAATTGAATATCTCATTATCATTCCTGCCTTCCGTGTTATCCGTCCCTTCGGGGCAAGTGATTTAACACTCTATTCTACAGACATCGGAGCCTTGAGCATGATGCTGTCAGCAATGCCGTAAGCTACCGATTCTTCAGCTTCAAGCCACAGATTACGATCGCTGTCTTTTTCGATCTGGGCGGCATCTTTACCTGTATGCTCGGACAATATATCGTAAAGTCTCGTGCGAAGACGAAGTATCTCTCTCGCCTCGATATCAAGGTCGGTTGCGGTACCTTCCATCACGCCGCTTATCAGTG
>DAOVIC010000068.1 GCA_030671565.1 Anaerohalosphaeraceae bacterium | reverse complement strand
GTGTGATCAGGTGAGTTAGAAGTTCGGGAGTATATGAGATCAGCGTCGGCCTGTGATTTTCGGCCTGGGTCAAATCGCCGATCATCACAACCTCGCTGAACCGTTTACAGAAACCCATGAACAGGCATATCGTGAACATGCAGATGAAAAGCCATGGGCTGATCGCCGCGTCGACGGCTACTGCACCTGCTACCGCTCGAAGCACAAACCCCATCGCAATACAGATGACATCAACGAGTACCGTATGCTTAAGATATGCCGTATAGCTTATCTGCAAAACAACGTAAACCGCGATCATAATCAATACTATGTTCGAAACTTTGTAAGCGACAAATGCGGCAAGTGCAAGAAAACATATCGCCTCGATAATTGCCGCGGGAATACTTATACTTCCCGATGCAAGGGGGCGATCCTTTTTCCGCGGGTGGTCACGGTCAGCGGCGGCATCTTTGAGATCGTTTATAATATAAGCGAACGCCGAGGCAAATGAAAAGGCAAGCGCGGCGATAAGTATACTGGCCCATGCGTGCCGATCGTCTATACGTTTGGCAAACAGGATCGGCAAAATGACCACAACATTCTTTATCCACTGATGCGGACGAGCCAATCTTATCATTTCGCTTACTGCCATGCTCTCTCCTTGTTTTGTACCCTTAAGGGTAGTAAACGCCCACGAGTAAAGCAACAATTATTTGCTTACAAATAAATTACCGCGAACAAAGCGGCTATTTTCAATCGCAGTCAGTATATCAATCCAGGAAAGTGAGAATTGTCTCGACAACAAAGTCTTTCATCTCATCAGTCAATTCGGGATAAACCGGAAGTGCCATAACTTCGGCCGATGCTTTTTCCGCATTCGGGAAATCGCCCTGCTTGTAACCCAATGATGCGAAACACTCCTGCAAATGAAGCGACATTGGATAGTATACCGCACAACCGATGTCGCTGGCTCTGAGGTGTGCAAGCACTTCGTCACGTCTGGGCACACGTATGACATACTGGTTATAAATCGAGACACAATCATCGCTGATGTAAGGCGTCTGAACAGATGTACCGGAAAATTTCTTATTGTAGTAAGCAGCGTTCTTTCTTCGTCCTGCGGACCAGTTGTCCAGGTGCGGCAGTTTTACCAGCAGTGCCGCTGCCTGTATCGGGTCCAGCCGAAAATTACCGCCTATTAAAGCATGCTCATATACACCCGTCTGACCGTGATTCCTCATGACCTTCAACCGCTCGGATAATTTTTCGTCATTTGTTACGGTCATGCCGCCGTCACCGATGGCGCCAAGATTTTTGCTGGGAAAGAAACTAAAGCATCCGGCTGTGCCAATGCTGCCGGCTTTTTTGCCCTTATAGGTACTTGAAATCGACTGGCAGGCGTCTTCGACCACAGCGAGGCTATGCGCACCGGCAATCGCCATGATCGGATCCATGTCCGCCATCTGCCCAAAAAGATGCACGGGCAGGATCGCCTTAGTCTTGTCGGTAATGACAGACTCGATGGACGCCGGGTCAATATTGTAAGTTTTGGGATCAATATCAACAAATACGGGCCTGGCACCGGTACGGGCTATGCAGCCGGCAGTAGCAAAAAAGGTGAAAGGCGTAGTGATAACCTCATCGCCTGGTCCGATATTAAGACTCATCAAGGTCTCCAGGATCGCATCTGTCCCGCTTGATGACCCTACGGAATATTTACAGTCGCAATATTCTGCGATTTGCTTTTCGAGTTCTTCGACCTTTGGGCCGCCTATACAACGCTGCGTGTCCAGCACGTCAGTAACCTGCTCAAGGACCTCATCTCTGATAGTGGCAAACTGAGCTTTAAGATCCAGCAAAGGAACCTGCATTTAATGTCTCCATAATAAACATAAAGTAAAGTTAGTATAAGTAATTATTATCGCCTCTTGGAGGGCTTTCGTCAATAAGGAGGAATTCTTTTTCCTGATATATAGAAAGGGGAAATCTGAGCCTGTATCGCAAGGAAAAATGAAGGGATTTATGACTGGGAGTTCTGAAAAACTGTTCGCCTGCGGCAAAAAAAGCGTTTGCCGGTGGATTATGCTATACGTAACGGTTGAATTATAAGTTATTCAGAGGGCTCGACTCAGAGGATACTGCGCCAATAGTCGATGATAATGTCCAGTGTTTCGTCCAGTGTTTTGGTCGGGCCGTACTGGATCGCATCTTCGATCCGTTCCAGGCTCGGAACACGTCTTTGCATATCATCGAAAGAGCGTCCGTACGCCTGCTCGTATGAGATGAACTTTTTTTTGCTCGTACTGCCGGTCTTTGCAACGATCAGATCGGCAAGCTCTTCTATTGTTTTTTCCTCGTTGGAACCGATGTTGTAAATTTTCCCGGCAATCCCCTCTGTTTGTACCAGTTGGATCAACGCATCCACTACATCTTCGACGTAACAGAAACATCGCGACTGCTGACCCGTACCATATATCGCAATATCTTCGCCTTTGATCGCCTTTTCGACAAAACGCGGAACAACCATTCCGTACTGACCCGTCTGACGCGGACCTATCGTGTTGAAAAGCCTGGCGACTACTACCTCAAGATCGAATTCATCGTAATATGCAAATCCGAGGAATTCGTCAATGGCTTTGCTGCAGGCATACGACCATCGTGAAAACCGCGTACTGCCAAGTACGGAGTCATCATCTTCGTGAAAAGGAACCTGCTCGCTCTTGCCGTAGACCTCGCTCGTTGAGGCGAGGAGGACCTTTTTACGGTACTTGTTGGCAAACTCCAAAACGACTTCTGTAGCGTGAATATTAGTTTCTATGGTATGTACGGGCTGATCCACTATGAGTTGTACGCCGACGGCAGCGGCAAGGTGAAACACTACATCGCAGCTGGCAACAGGCTCTTCCATTAGCACTCTGTCACAGGCATCGCCTTCTATAAACTCAAAGTCCGGCTTCTCCATACAGCAGGCGATATTATCCCGGGTTCCGGTGCTCAGGTTATCTATAACTGTGACAGTATGGGCATCGGCAAGCAGGCGCCGACAAAGATGCGATCCAATAAAACCTGCTCCGCCTGTTACAAGTACCTTCATAGAACTGTTCCCGGGTTTCGTTAATACTTTTCCCTGCCATCGACGACAGGATAAGTACTTTTTAACAGCTTGGCCGCCCCATGTCAATCAGTGAGTCTGCAAATGAACGATAGAGCAATTAAATTTTTAGTGTATGCCTTATACCGGGTCACATTTTTTTATTTGCCTTGCTCAGTTAAACAAAAATCGAGTATCTTCTGTAGATTCTGCCGCATGACCGGTTTGTACAGGAAGCTGTCACAGCCTGCTTTTTTATAACGGATCTGTGCCTGCGGACTGCTATCGGTGGTCATAGCTACGACAGGGGTCTTTGTATCACGTTCGCGAAGCCTGATAATAGCTTCTTCGCCATCCATTTCAGGCATATGCATATCCATTATTATAAGGTCGAATTGCTCAGCAGATACCTTTTGCAGGGCTTTGAGGCCATTTTCGGCGAAATCAATAGAAAGCCCAAACTTGATCAGATTCTGATTCATAAGTATACAGTTAAGCGGATCGTCGTCGACAACGAGCACTCTTGCTTTATACTGCTTATATTCGACAGAATGAGCGGATTCTTCCGGCGATTGCCGCACCTGTGACGATCGCGGCATTTGAGCATCGGGAGTTATAGTTTTGTTTCCCTCAATCGAAGCATCTGCACAGAACATTCCCGTCAGTTCGGTGGCCTTCTTGTCTTTCAGCTCGCGGGCCATTATTACCAGATCAACATCACTTTCGGCATTTCCCTTACATCGGGCAATTTCCGCAAAAAATTCTTTTCCCTGTCCCGACCCCGTCTTCAACTTTAAGGTGAGACTGAAAATATCTTCATCCGAATGGGTCAGTATATCAACTTCATCACGAATACGCTCTGAGCCTTCGGACACCAGATCATAAAAACTTGTTCCGACCATGCTCCTGGGGTTTCGCGAAATCAGTTTCGAGGCATTCCTGTTTGCCCTGCAGATAATACCATTTCGGTTGATGTGCCATACCATGGCTGGCATTGAATCAAAGAGATTCTCAAACTCTCTCTGCAATCGCCGGACATGCTTTTCCGTCTCGTTTCTGATGGCACTTTGCTCTACAAGCGTCTCTTTCACTTCCAGTATCTGAGATTTGAGAAGCTTGACATATTTGTCAAGTTCATAGCATTCACATGCCGCAAGCTGGCTCTTTTTTCGTTCGACAGTAAAACATATCGAGCGTCCGAGCATTTCCCTCATGAATTCCCCCTTGACAACATAGTAGTCGGCACCTTTACGGATCGCGTTTACCGCGGTAGAATGATCCGATATCGCTGAAAGTACAACGATCGGAATATCAGGATCGATTCTGCGAATGCTGCTTATGGTGTCGACACCGACGCTGTCGGGAAGTCCCAGGTCAAGTACTACACTATCAAAATCCCGTGCAGTGAGAACCTCTCTGGCACTAGCAAGGTCTTCGGCAATGGCAACCTTATAGTTTACAAAGTTATTGTCACAGGAAAGTGTCCGTTCTACAAGATGACGAATACCCGGGTCATCCTCAACCAGCAACACGTCAAGCGTTTGCTTTTGGCCTTCTTCCACAAAATCATTGATCTGCACTTATTAAACTCCCTAATCGCATTTGCACCAATAACAGATTGGCTATGGATACGGTAAATATCCAATATCGACAATCTAAGGGAACCTCTAAAAATTCATTTTGGCGGACAAGCGAATCCTTTTGATTCTGGACGGCGTCAGGTAAAAGCCGCCTTAGCTTCGACTAAGGCTGATTCCCCTTCCTTGCCAGAATGCAAAAATATTCTACTTGCCGCTCAAAAGCAATTATTAGAGCTACCCTAAATTTTAGAACAGACAGCACTGACACCTTGCCTCCGGAATAATCATCGGGCAATAAGACCGCTTGGCATTAAAAAGACAATGAAATAAAACAATTCAAGGAAACAGCGTGGGTATACATAAGCAAATACCTCAATCGAGGGTTGCTTGTGACTTTTTCGGCGATCGGGATTAGCTGCCGCAATAGGTGCAGGACGTTCTGTCGGATTCCCAGACGGTTACGCTTTCAAGTTCAGCGTCTGTGAATTTTCCTTTCAATTTGTCCCACGCCAGAACCGTGATGTTTTCGATCGTGGGGTTCTTGATCGCAAACTCCCGGACATCTGCGTTGAGATTTTTGTGGTCGACGATCTGTATGAACTCCTGCGAGACTGTCTTTTCGAATTCGCTGACACTAAAGTTCTCGCTGCTGGCGCATTTGCTGACAGTTATTTCGACTATGTAATTATGACCATGGCCGGAAGGGTTCGCACATTTGCCGAAAACCTCAAAGTTTTTTTCATCGGAAAATGAATCATTCCATAGTTTGTGCATCGCGGCAAACTCAAATTTCTCACTTATATGTGCCAATGTACAATCCTCCGAATTGATCGATATCTTTCTAAAAGGGTTAAGCTCAAGAGCCAGTTCCGTAAGTTTTGCAAACTCAAATTCTTCGTCGATAAGACCCCAGACCTGTCTTAGTATCTGCTGGATATCGTCCAGTGTTACATGTTGGGAATCAGCATATTTTTTTTTGAAACATTCCGAAAAAATTGGGATCGCCAGCCGTCTGACAGACTTGTCAATATCCACGACATTGACTACAAAACCCGTTTGTTCGTTTATTTCGGCTGCAAGTTTCACCCATAGTGCAAAATAGAGAGAAAAGCCTTCGCCGCACGGCTTTGACGCATAGGAATTAAAGCCGGCGCACCCGTCGGGTAAAAAAGGGTTTACCGAAAACCGAATCTGCCTGGCTAACTGGTGCATTGATGACAAGCCTTGATAAAAACCTGGTGAACTTTTTAACCCCGTATCAGACTGAGAACCTCGCTTCGGCTTCTCGGATCTTTCTTAAACGAACCGCGAAGAGCCGACGTCACCATCACCGAGCCGGGTTTTTTTATTCCCCGTATCGTCGTGCAGCTATGCGACGCTTCGATCACGGCGGCGACGCCTTTGGGCTTTAGACGTTCCATGAGAAAATCGGCGATCTGGCCCGTAAGGCGTTCCTGGACCTGAAGGCGCCTGGCAAAACTATCGACAATGCGTGCAAGCTTGCTGATACCAAGCACCTTGCCGTCGGGAAGATACGCAATATGCGCCTTACCGATAAAAGGCATCATGTGATGTTCGCACATGCTGTAAAACGGAATGTCACGCAGCAGTACGATCTCGTCGTAACTTTCTTCAAAAACACGCAAATGCTCCGTCGGATCGGACCGCATCCCGGCCAAAAGCTCGGTATACATACGGGCAACTCGTTTGGGGGTATCAACAATTCCTGCACGGTCCGTATCTTCGCCCAAAGCACTCAATATTTCTCGAACCGCATTCTCTATACGTCCAAGATCGACTTCGATATGTTTTTTTTTGTCCATGTTAATTTCTTTCAACTCTTAGCCCAAAACAGGACACTATTTCTTTCTGCGGTTTTCAGCAAAATTTGCTACAAAAGCAGTCAGCAGCCGAACACCATATCCCGGCGACCCCTGTGCGCCAAACTTTTTACCGGTGAACATATCCATACCAGCCATATCGATATGAGCCCACTTTGTATCGCCGGCAAAGGCGCCCAGAAATGCACCCGCCGTGATCGCTCCGCCCCATCTTGAAGAACCGCTGTTCTTCAAATCGGCGATGTCGCTTTTCATTTCCTCAAGATACTCATCGCCGCAAGGCAAGTGCCAGACCTTTTCTCCGCTGATCTCAGATGCCTTTTTAATTTCGTCGATCAATCCGTCGTCGTTACCCATAAGACCTGCCATGTGTTTGCCGAGCGCGACGACGCAGGCACCTGTCAGGGTTGCGATGTCGACCACCACGCCGCATTTCTGCTGAACCGCATAGTGAATGCCGTCGCAAAGTATCATCCTGCCTTCGGCGTCTGTATTATGTATCTCAACCGTCTTTCCGCTCATAGTCGTAACAATATCGCCAGGCCGATAGCTCTTACCGCTTGGCATGTTCTCCGCCGCCGGAATGATCCCGTAAACAGTAACCGCAGGCTTAAGTGCTGCGATCGCCTTCATTGCCCCAAGTACCGCGACTCCGCCGGATTTGTCGAATTTCATCTCCTGCATACCGTTTGAAGGCTTGATGCTGATCCCGCCCGAATCAAAGGTAACGGCTTTTCCCACCAGCGCAACTGTCGGCGTATCGGGACTTACTTTTTTGGCCGGTGTGTATTTGAGAACAATAAGCCTTGCCTGCGAAGCGGATCCTGCACCGACTGCGAGTATTCCGCCGGCTTTTCTTTTTATAAGCTCCTTCTCGTCAAAAACTTTGCAAGTCAGCGAACTTTCCGTCCGGGCAACCTTTCTCGCTTCTGCGGCAAGGGTAGGGGGATTGATCACATTACCGGGACGATTTGCGATCGTTCTGGCATACATCTGCGCCTGGCCTATTATTTTGCCGCTCTTGATACCCTTTGCCATCTGTTTTACGACCAGATCATCCTGATCAACGATCACAGAGCCAAGCGAATTAAGCCTGGCATCTTTCTTTTCTGTTACAAATTCATCATAACGATAGCTGCCAAAATAGAGGCCCTCTGTAATTGCCTGACCTGCCGCTTCGATGGAAATCTTTTTGGCTGCTCCCTGATGCAATGCGACGGCAAGGCTGGCGGCCTTAAGTGTTACCGCTTTGCTGGCTGCAACGGCGGCTGCCTTTCGAAGGTCGTCGGTCGTAAGTTTTTTCTTCTCACCAAGACCTACGAGCAAAACACGCGATGCGCCGATACTGCCATTGCCGTAAACAACAGCGGTAGTCATCGACTTACCTTTGAAGTCTCCCATATCACGCAGTTTGCTTATCATTCCTGAGAGCTTACGGTCCAGTACGTTGACAAGCTTGTTTGCCTTGGCAGCGTCAGAGTAAACTCCGACCGCAAGTACATCGGTTTTCATCTTGATCACGTCGGCAGCTTTTGCCCGTACTGTCACGTTGATTATTTTTTTTGCCATCTTAAAATCCTTTATCGGCTAAACATTTTTATTTATTTTTTTGACTTCTAAGCTTCAGGTAGCTTTCGATAAATGCCTCAAGATCGCCATCCATCACAGAATCGACATTACCTGCCTGACAATTGGTACGGTGATCTTTGACCATTTGGTACGGCTGCATGACGTAGCTTCTGATCTGGTTGCCCCAGGCGATCTCGCCTTTTGCGCTGTACATCTTCGAAATCTCGTCATCTCTCTTCTGTTTTTCGAGCATATACAGCCTGGCCTTTAGCATTTTCATCGCTTCGGCCTTATTCTTATGCTGACTTCGGTCATTTTGACACTGCACGACGATTCCGGTAGGCAGATGCGTTATGCGAACCGCCGAGCTGGTTTTGTTTACATGCTGACCGCCGGCTCCGCTTGCACGGTAGAAATCCATCCGCATTTCATCATCGCTGATGTCAATATCAATATCGTCTTCATACTCAGGAATGACATCGACCGCGGCAAAACTCGTATGCCGTCTGCTTTGGGAATCAAACGGGCTTATGCGGACGAGGCGATGCACGCCGGTTTCGCAGGAAAGTTTTCCGAACGCAAAAGGCCCGCTGACTTTCAGCGTAATGGAACGGACACCCACCTCTTCGCCCGGCGTTATATCGAGTTCCTCAAACTTATACCCGCCCTGCTCGAAATACCTCGTGTACATCCGCAAAAGCATATTCGCCCAGTCGCAGCTTTCCGTGCCGCCTGCGCCTGCGTGGATACTGAAAAAACAACCCCGCATATCGTCAGGGCCGCTGAGCATACCGGCGACTTCGATCTTATCGCATTTCTTCGAAATCGCTGTGAGATCATCTTCAAGCGATGCGAGAGTTTCTTCGTCGTTTTCCTCCTCGGCAAGTTCGAAAAGTTCCCCCAGATCACCAACCGCTGTCTTGATCTCCTCTGCCGGATCGATGATGGTCTTTACCGCACTTATCCCGGCAACTACCGTCTTGGCAGCATCAGGATTGTCC
>DAOVIC010000178.1 GCA_030671565.1 Anaerohalosphaeraceae bacterium | reverse complement strand
TCTCGGATGGGAGGAGCTCTTTTCCCTGCTGGGCGACACCTTTGGCAATTGCCATAAGTATTTCAGAAGCAAGTTTAGCAATTGTCATCTTATCGTCCGAACCGAGATCTGTCATTTTAATCGGAGCGAGTTTGAAGGTTATCGTGTCGGTCTTTCCGGGTATTGGAAGGAGTTTTACCTTTACTTCAACATTTTTAATTTCGAGATTTGCGATCTTAAGGTTCTTTTGCGGTTTTTCTTCCGCTTCCGGTTCAGCGGGTTCTTTGGGTTCTTCTTTTGGTTCGGCTTCCGGCATGGAATCGAGAATTGTTTGCAGATTTGTTTTCATTCCCTTTTGTTCTATGACGAGTGCTACGTCGTCAAAGATCATATCCTGAATTTCAACGGTGTCGCTTGCAAGCGAAGTTAACGATACGTTTACATGTGCCAGTCCCATCGTGAGCAGTTTTTCATATTCGAATCCCGGCGGGTTGCTTACTTCAAGTCCTTCGAGTTTGAGTTTTCCCGCGAGTAAGGACAAGGAAGCACTGTCGAGGGTGACGGGGACGCCGAGAGCATTTGATGCCCCAATTTCGACTCCTGCTTCGACCATCTTGCCGCCGAAAAGTCCTATGGCGATGAAGATGATCAGGATCAGTGCTACGAGTACAGCGATGATGCCAGTTACTACTTTTTTGGTCTTCATTTTTTTGCCTCCATTCAATTAAAGTTATTATTTAATTGCTTCCAGCAGTTTTTTTTGAACATTAAAGCCCAGCTTCTTTGCGATCTTCGCATGCTTTTGCGCCATTTCCTTGTTTTTTATCATATAATAAGCGACTGCAAGTCCGTTGTGTGCGGCAGCGTTTTTGGGCGAAAGCTCGATCGTTTTATTGTATTGGTCTATCGCATCGGCAAAGAGTTTAAGGTTTACATAGGCGACTGCGAGGTTGTAGTGGATATCCGGGTTGGCCGGGTCCAGTGCGATCGCCTGGGTATATTCTTCGGCTGCATTTTCGAATGATTTCTGATTCATATAGGCATTTCCGAGATTTTGGATCGCTGCGATCTCTGTGGGATCTATTTCCAGAAGCTGCTGATAGGTGGCGATCTCATCGTCGAACTGCCCGAGTTTATTGTACGCGTTGGCAAGTCCGAAATAGGCGTTCGTGTTCAAGGGATCCTTTTGTATTGCGATCGTAAGCCATGAGATCGCGTCATGAATCCGGGAAGTATTGAGGTATGCGTATCCGAGGTTTGTGCATGCCCCGGCTTCGTTTGGATTGAGTTTGAGGGACTGTCTGTAGGCAGGTATTGCCTGGTCGAACTTATTCATCCTGCTGTAAATGTCTCCGAGCAGGCGGTGTGTTCTGCTGTTCTGCGGTTCGATCTTTTGCGCTTTCTTTATTTCACGGAGTGCGTTTGTCAGGTCGCCAATTCCTAGATATGTTCCCGCAAGATTTCTGTGTGCATCGGCAAAGTCGGGGTTTATTTTTATCGCCTTTTTGTAGGAAGCGATAGCCCTGGATGATTCGCCCAGCTGGTTATAAGCGTTTGCCATGTTATTGTGTATCTTGGCATCGGTTGGCAGTATATCGATGGCTGTGGCATACTCATACAAAGCATCCTGTAGAAAGCCTTTTGTCAGATAAATATTCCCCAGATTTGTGTGACCTTCTGCCAGGTTCGGTGTGACGGTTACCGCACGTTCGAGCTCGATCTGTGCATAGTCCAGCTCCAGTATAATACCGTAGCTGTTTCCAAGATTGTTGAAGAAGCATCCCAGTGTCTGGTGGTTTGTGAGGTTTTTCATGTACAAACTATCTTTGCCGTTGGGCGGTTTGAACTTGTCGATGTAATGCTTATCGGGTGCGTTTCGACCGTTGCTTGTCGTTTCAATATTAAAACGCGCCTGGCCATCGTCATATCTTACGAAGAAATGTCCCGGTACGACAACGCCGTACAAAGGCAGTCCGATCCTTTCGGCGATGGAGAGATAGAGGACCGAGAGGCTGAGGCAATATCCGCGTTTTTTGTCGATGACGGTATGGAGAAACAGATCTTCGGGATCATCGGCGGTTTCGACAGACTTGAAACCCAACTCGTCGAAAAGATATTCATTTATTAACGGTATCATCTCCGCGTCGTGGCGTATTTGTTTTTCCTCGGCTCGTTTTAGTATTTCCTGTGCCATCAGGTCGATTTTGCGGCGGTAGCTGTGAAGCGTTTTAGTTGTTCCCCAGTCACGTGAAAGTACCAGCACTGCCGTTGCAAGATCGATCTGATCGTTATCTAATTGCAGGATTCTTTCAATGGAATTGTACCTTAGGCCTCGCTTGCGTGCGTTAGCAAGTTGAGTGTATGCGTAAGCCTGGTTTGCGAAAAAACCGGCCAGCAATAAAATTGTTATAATCCTTGAAGTGCGATTTTTCATAGTAAACTCTTAGAAAGCCTTGTTTCTACTTCTTCAGTTGTCAGTCCGGTTACTGCTATTTTTTTTACAGGGCTGGTAAGCCCCGAAACAACCCTGACGTGTATTTTTTTGACAGACAGGATTTTTGCGAGGTATTCGGTCAGGCACTTGTTTGCCTTTCCTTTTTCAGGTGCGGCCGAAACCCTTATTTTCAGCATGTTATCAAATTCCCCGGCGATCTGAGTTTTGCTGCTGCCTGGCACAACCTTTACGCGGAAGATCACGCCGTCTTCAGATTCGGTAATCTGCGGCGGTGCCATTAATTAATGTTCCTCCCTGATATTTGCCCCAACGGCAAACTGAATATACCTTTCGATCTGTGTTGACAGTTCGCTAAGCGAGTCCAGTTGAAAATCCTCATAATGTCCGGGGACAAATTCGCCGTTTAAGGCTTTTTGAAATATGCGAACCCTTATGAGGGGGAATTCGTGACTGAGTTGGCTGTAATCGGCGTTCTTGTGTTGGGTGAGTTCGATCCGCCAGTCTTCGCTGAC
>DAOVIC010000090.1 GCA_030671565.1 Anaerohalosphaeraceae bacterium | reverse complement strand
CTGCAAACCACCGGCATACGAACAACAGGATGAGGATAAATTGCCGTAACACGGATACGCGCCTTCTTCGGATTATTTACGCCCTGGTTATGAACGGCACAGGCGATCTCACAAACCCTGCATCCGGAACACCTCTCAGGAACAATAGCAAGCTTTCGTCGCATAAGATAAATACTCCAATATTCAGTGATAAACACCCAATTAAATAAACCGGACTTTTATCAAAAAGCCCGGTTCCTGTAAGTATAGCATTTTTAACGTGCGGATGAAAGAAGTTTGCTTGGATCGCTATAGCCGAACCACACATCTTTAGTCTCAGCCCACCCTTCGCTCAAACTGAAATCGCCCAAAACTGCGAACTTGGCGCAATTAGGCAGGAGAAAAAAATAGTGCATTTTCAAGAAAAAATAATTTTTTCAAGGCCATTAAAACAGCAATGAATTAGCGGTGAAAAGACATCGTTTCTCACTGAAAATCCCAGTTCAAGGGCGAAAAAACCGCGAAAACTACCCTCCGACTCGCGGCTCTAAATTCTTATCGGTACCTGCTATCCTGCCAGAAAATCACTCATTTTAATTGACGTCTGAAATGACACACCGCAAAGGGCCAATGCAGGTCTTTCTTGTCATAAATAGCCTCTCCAGGTTTTGCTCTGACAGTCAATTCTGGTAGAATATATTTGAACGTTCCTCCTTTACGGGGGGGTACACATTAGTTTGTATTCATTAGGAGAACGTCATGCTTAAAAAGCGGTTTACAGTGATGTTTGTGATCGTGGCGGGATTAGCGCTTGCCCAGGGTGCATCGGCGGCGCTGTATCTTGAACCGCCCGATTGGGAAAATGATCCGACAGCTACCTATCAAATCTGGAATTTTGACACGGCAGATAATCCCACACATGCCGATAATGCGCAGAATCCCTATGGAAATCCTCTTGCCTCGATCGAGTACGAAGGCATAACTCCATGGATTGACAATTATCTGGGGCATCAAGGTGTCTGGAGAGTTGAGGATTGGCTAAAGGTACATATCCCCAACGATGATAAGCTTTCGCCGCCGCCGATGAAAAACATCTGGATGCAGATGGTCTTTACGGTAGGTCCGGAATGCCAAAACTGTGAAAGTCAGATATTTACGCAACCGGCATACGCATCGATAGACATCCTGGAAGTAGAGGCTCTGGACGAAAACTTTGTACGGGCAACCTATATGATCACCCTGGAACCGGCGCCAGCTTCTGAAGATATCTACATTCTGCCGCGCGATTGCGAAATATATATTGATTCTCTGACCATTCATACGGTACCCGTTCCCGAACCGGCGACACTTGCGCTTCTGGCAATAGGCTCCGCATTCACAATGATCAAAAAAAGAAAAACAAACAGCTAATCGACCGTTGACAAACGACTATCGATTAAATCGGGGGGTTTGATGAGAAATACGACGATTTTAATTTTGGCACTGATAGTATCGGCATGCATCGTTTCATCAAATGCGATGGCAACGCCCGATCTCAATGCGCCCGCTTGGAGAGGTGAAGAGGGAACAACTTTTCAGCTTTGGGAATTTGCTGAAAACACAAATCCCAGCGACTCCGATGCCGAACCGGGCGCAAATCCGTACGGTATACCAACCGCGACCATAATCCACACCAAGCCCTTTGTTCCATGGATACCCATGGATCACGGACACCAGGGAGTATGGTACGTCGAACAGTCTGACTGGGTAACGCTTCATGTCCCGTCGAGCCAGACCTCCGACCCGGTAAAGCAGTTGTATTTACAGATGATTTATTACACTGCCGTCGCTGATGACGCTGTATTTACGGTCGCACCTGAAACTGCTGACGTCGAGCTGTTGCACACCGCCATCATTGACGAATACTACCGGTACGGTGCGTTCCTCATCACGCTTACAGGTGCAGATGCAACTCTCGAAGACCTCATGCTGAAACCGCAGGGATGTACGTTATACATTGACAGCATAGCGGTAGATACGATACCAGAACCCATAACGCTGGCTTTGTTTGGATTGGGTTCGCTAATGATTGGCGCAAGACGAAAAAAACTAAATCGCCCCCCGACGACCGCATAAAGTTTGCGGTCATATTAATAGATTGAGGCCCCGTGCTTTTCTCCTTACGCGGGGCCTCTTCTATGCTAAAAGTTAATGAATTTTCCCTAAACCAACTGCACCAACAGCGAAACCGCCAGGCAATGCAAAAACTCTAAGGAGCTGTCACACCGCATGGCCGTTTGTTTTGCTTAAGTTCCCTCTTGTGCTCATCCAGGAGTTTTTTCAATTCTGCCGCCACCTCAGGATTCTGCCGCGCAACATTATTGCTCTCAGAAATATCCTTAGAAAGATCGAAGAGTTCATTTTTTTTCAGCTTCCACTTCCCGCAGCGAACAGCTTCAGTACGATAAAAGTAGGCCTTGTGCGGGCTCCTTGCTGCCTTACGACCCTCGATAAGAGCGGTAATGCTTTTTCCGTCGATCTTCTTTTCAGGAGGCTTCGCTCCCGACAATTCCGCAATAGTCGGCAGCAGATCGATGGTACCGGCGACCTCATGACATTCCCTGCCCGCGGGAATGCGACCCGGCCACCACATCACCGTAGGCTCGCGCATACCACCTTCCCATTTCTGGAACTTATACCCTCGAAGCGGAACAGCCGACCCGCCTATCCGACGGTTCATGTTGCCCTTGACCTTGTCAGTATCATTTCCCTCAAGGTCCCATGGTCCGTTATCTGACGTGTAAACTACAAAAGTATTCTTGTCGATGCCATGCTTTTTCAGTGTCTTAATGATCTGGCCGACACTCCAGTCGATTTCTTCTATGCAATCACCGTAAAGGCCGGCATCGCTCTTGCCTTCGAATTCCGGAGAGACATAAAGCGGGATGTGCGGCATCGTATGCGGCATGTAAAGAAAGAAAGGCTTCTTTTTGTTTTTTGTGATGAACTTGATAGCCTCTTCCGTGTAGCGTTTGGTCAGCGTGTTCTGATCTGCCGGATATTCGATAACTGCCTCGTCGCGCATCAGCGGTACGAGGTTCTTTTTGCGTTTCTTCTCTTTTTTCTGCTCGGCAATACCTTCCAGCGTCATTCCTTCAAGAAGCTTAACATCCTTTGCCAGCTTCATATCCGGATCTATCCACATGTCGTTGCTGTACGGTATGCCGTAGTAGGAATCGAACCCATGGTTTGTAGGCAGAAATTCCTTCATATGTCCAAGATGCCACTTGCCGATACACGTCGTAGCGTACCCGATCCCCTTGAGCATACCTGCTATGGTGGTCTCTTCCGGGTTCAGACCGTTCTTGTCGTAGGGAAACAGTACCTTAAGTCCGCCAACACGTTCCGGGTAGCAGCCCGTCAGCAACGCCGCCCGTGACGGGGTGCAAACGGAAGCCGCCGAATAGAAATCAGTAAATCGCATTCCCTCCTTCGCCATCCTGTCGATATTAGGCGTTTTTATATTCGGTGAACCGAACGAGCCGAGATCCTGATACCCCTGGTCATCGGTAAAAATAACGATAAAATTAGGTTGCACTTGCGTGTCCTTCTTAGTCAAAGCACAGCCGCCAATAACAGATGCCATAACACCCAGCCCAGCCGTCTTAATAAATGTCCTTCGCGTGTGATCCATAAAGTCTTCTCCTGTAAATGAAAAGTGTAAGCTTAAACAATCTCACCGAACAGCGTAAGCGCCGAGCTCTTGCTGATCTTAACTTCCGTAAAACTCGCTTTCAGTTTCTCGGGCCCGTTAAAAACAACGATATGATCCGTCGCCGTACGTCCCACAAGCTGCGGGTTGTTGTCGTTTTCCGCCATATTCAGATGCGGTTTCTTGCTCAAACCCTCAACAAGAACACGAACTCGCTTACCAAGATATTTCATATTATCTTCTTCACTGATTGCGTTCTGAACCGCAAGCAATTCGATATTACGCCGCTTCTTGACCTCATCGCTGACATCATCGGCAAGACGTTTTTCAGAATGCGTCCCAACCCGCGGCGAATACTTAAAAACGAAAGAGTTCTTAAACCGCGCTTTACGGACAAGTTCCACCGTCGCCTCAAAATCCTCTTCAGTTTCACCCGGAAAACCAACGATAAAATCAGACGCGATGGAAATGCCGGGTACTATCTGACGCGCCTTCTCGATCAGCGACAAATAATGTTCCGCACTATACCGCCGGTTCATCGCCTTCAGTATCCGATCGGAACCGCTTTGCGCGGGAATATGCAGATAAGGAGTAACCTTCTCCAAAGACGCCATCGCCTCAAGTATCCCCGTATCGAACTTACCCGGATGACTCGTTATGAAACGGATCCATTCGACGCCTTCGATCGCGCTGGTCATCTCCAGTAGATCCGCCAAACGATAGATCTTCCCGCCGTCAACATACTCATAAGCATCTATGGTCTGCCCCAACAGCGTGATCTGTTTGACTCCGCCCTCCGCAAGTTTCCTGATCTGCTTGATAATATCACCGGGCCGCCGCGAAACCTCCGGCCCGCGAACATAAGGCACGATACAGTACGTGCAAAAATTATTACACCCACGCATAACACGGACAAAAGCCTGACCGGCAATATGGTTCGCGTCCGAATCGTAAGCCATCTCAAACTCATCCAGCTTAGCCCGCTCAGCCTCGTCGCCCTTGACACGTATATCTTCCGTAACCGCAACAACCGCCCCCTTACTTGCCAGAACCTCATCGATCATATTCGGTATCTGTGCTATCTGTCCGGGCCCGGCAACCAGGTCAACCGCCTCATTCTCGACAAGCTCTCTGCCAAGACGCTGTGCCATGCACCCGATCACCCCAACGATAAGCTCAGGTCGCTTCTTCTTTTCATGCCTGAGTCGTCCAAGATGTGACAACACCCGCTCCTCCGCATGCTGCCTGACAGAGCACGTATTCATAAGAATAACACCCGCCTCATCGGCACTGTCAACAAGCTCAAACCCACGTTCAACAAGCGCAGAACAAACCAAAGACGAATCAAGTTTGTTCATCTGACATCCAAAATTCTTAATATGAAGTTTAATTCCCAATGTAAATCTCGGCTGCTGGGCCGAATCCTCGATCTACTTTCTAATATCTGTTCGCAAACAATCAAGCTTACTGCATTTTTCCCAAAAACGCAACCGCTCCCCATAAACCTCTCCGAATAGTGGACATCGCTGCAAGGTGAAGCAGAATAATAAAAAAGAAACTTTTCTGTAATAGGACAATAATGGCATAACTCCCTGCGGAACAGTATGTTAACGCGAAACAAAAACTCTATGTCCTGAAATGAAGGTATATTTGCAAATTAATGTTTGACATTTAGGCCGGTTAATAGGTTAATACCATTATGATAAAATGGGGGCTCTATGCGGTTTCGGGGCTCACTGAAAAAGGATTTTGATATGTTAGGAGAAATGCGATGAATAGTACAAAAAGTAAAATGCTTAGCGTTTTACTGGTCGCGCTTGTCATCATCATTTCGGCAACCTCTGCACAAGCTGCTTTAACGATTGCACAGACCGAAACGTACAGCGGTGTACCAAACTTTGAGGATTCGCTTACTTTCGATAAATTCGACGACATGGGCGGAACACGCAACCTGCTCTCTATTGAAGTTACTGTTAACCTGAATGTCGATGGCGGACAGTTGATCCTGGACAACGATGGTGCCGGTTTTGCAGTCGGTACATTCGAGTTTGGTGCAAAAGCTGAAATCGCTTCAACCGACGTTACACTTCTTGACACAACTTTCCAACCGGTAACATCTGTACTTCAGGCAATTTACTCAGGTACATTTGATCTGGCATCGGATACAGGCGATGTTTTCAATGATTTTGATCCATTGGCTCCGGATGGAATGCGGTATAACGGTGGTGTTGAAAGTGATAGTGATTCAGGTTTTGTTGCTTCTGCACCCGAAGTGTTTTCGCAGTACATCGGCACCGATACTTTTGATATTGCAGTTACAGCGGACCAATGGCAGGGCTTCGGCGGTGCAAGCGGTATCGAATGGGCCGTCACACCTGTAAGTGCCGAAGGTGACGTTACAATAGTCTACAGCTATGAAGTTGTTCCGGAACCGGCAACAATGGGCCTGCTGGCACTTGGCGGACTTCTCATCAGAAGAAAACGAAAATAAAAAAAACGAATATAACTATCCAAAGGCCGTCAATCGTGATGGCCTTTTTTTTGCGCGCCCAGCACGTAACTCGCTGCCTTAACAGGTATATCCCGCGAAATTAAACAAATAAAATTAAAAAACTTCTTTTTCCGGGGCCTAATGGCATAGCATCCCATTAGGACGCACTGGAGGATAGTTATCCAAAATAAAGGTACGGTTACGAGTTTATGCTTGACATTTAGGCATCTAATGAGGTATAATCTAGCGCTTAGAGGGATATCTATGTTGCATTAGAACTTTCCTGAAAAAAGATTTTGCGGTATCGGAGCAGGTGTAGATGGGTAGCAAAAAAACTAAAATGTATAGCGCTTTGCGCTTATTGATAATGATGATCATTTCAGCTGCACCAGCAATGGCTGATTCTATAATACAGACCAGAACGTTCAGTGGCACGCCAAATTATACGAATATACTCGTCTTCGACAAATTTAACGACCAGACCGGCACACGCATCTTGCAGTCTATCGGGGTCAGCATTGCCATAAGTACTGACAATGGCCATTTGATCCTGGATAACGATGGTGAAGAAGATGCAACAGGCGCATTCGAGTTTGGTGCCAGTGCGAACATTTCTTCAACCTATGTTGCACTTATTAATTCAGGTTTGCAGCCGGTAACCGCTAAAATTGAGGCAATTCACTCAGGTACATTTGATCTGGCACCGAACATAGGCGATGGTTTAAATGATTTTGACCCGACCGCTCCGGATGGAATGCAGTATATCGGTGGTGTTGAAAGTGATAGTGATTCAGGTTTCATTGCTCCTGTTGTGTTTTGGCAGTACATCGGTACCGGCACGTTTAACATTGAGCTTGTAGTAGTTCAATGGCAGAACTTTGAAGGCGCAGGCGGTGTCGAATGGGCAGTTGCACCTGTAAGTGCCGAAGGTGATGTTACAATAGTATACAACTATGATGTTGTTCCGGAACCGGCAACAATGGGCCTGCTGGCACTTGGCGGACTTCTCATCAGAAGAAAACGAAAATAAACCACAGATCAATAGAACTACTCCAAAGGCCGTCGATAGTGATGGCCTTTTTTTTGCATGCCCAGCATGTTCAAACTCGCTGCCTTAACACCCGTCACCCAACGAGATTTAAAAAAAAAAAATAATTTTTTTACAACACAATAAAGTCCTAACATCCTGTAAAACAGTATGTTAGGACGCACTGGAAAATGGCGCATCCAAAATAAAGATATATTTGCAATTTTATGTTTGACGTTTAGGCGAGTAACAGGATATAATTACGAAACATGTAGGGTCTCTACAACTGTGTTAGAGGATTTCTGATAAAAAGAGCTTTGATTATCTAGGAGTGAATATGATGAGCAATACAAAAAGTAAAATGCTAACCGGCTTACTGGTATCTTTGGTGATCCTCATTTCGGCAACGCCCGTTTACGCCGTACCGGCAACACTTACAGATGGCCCG
>DAOVIC010000103.1 GCA_030671565.1 Anaerohalosphaeraceae bacterium | reverse complement strand
CGTAATTCGCGGAATTCTTTTTGCATTAGAGTTAGAAATTTCATATTAGTGTGTCTCCCATTGGAATAGTCTTTTTCGTCCTTTCGGTGCGGTGTATTCTATGAACTGATCCTCGAGATTCATTTTGACGGGTTGGTAATTATCCGCTCCGGCAGATATTGCCCACTTGTCGATTTTTTCATCTGATGTTGCCACGAGGGTTAATTCAATCTCTTTGTCGTCTTTTCTACAGTGGAGGAGTCCCTCTATGTCGATACTTTCAGGGACGCTGGTTTTGAAAGAGACGTTAATTTTTTTCACTGCGCCTCTGAATCCTTCGAGTGTGCAGTTTGCTCTCAGGACGCCTTTATCGATGACGATGATGCGGTTTGCTACCCGTTCGACATCGGCGAGGATGTGGCTTGAGAAAAGTATGGTTCTGTTTTCCGACATTATCAGTTTTATCATGCCTTCGAGGAACTGTCTTCGGATGGCCGGGTCGAGGCCGAGGGTCGGGTCGTCCATAATTAACAATTCGGGGTTGGGGGCGAGTGTAAGTGCCAGTGATATCTGTGCACGCTGTCCGTTTGAGAGGTGCTTTATTTTTTTCTTTTTTGGTATTTCAAAGTATTCGATCATGTCATTGAAAAGTTTGTCGTCCCATTGCTTTGGGTAGAAGGCCCGCTGGTATTTTTCCAGTTGGGCGATCGTCATCCATCTGATGAGGCGGTGGCCCTCTGTTACGTATCCGACCCGCTGGCGTATTTTGGGGGTCAACTGCTGTGAGTTGCAACCCAAAAGGCTTGCCGATCCGGCAGTGGGTTTTAAAAGGCCGAGCAGTAATTTTATTGCCGTTGTTTTTCCTGCGCCGTTTCGCCCCATGAAGCCGCATATACAGCCTCGCGGGATGTTCAGGTCGAGGTGGTCCAGTGCCAGGTCTTTGCCGTAGTATTTTGTCAGGCCGTTTGTTTGAAGTACGCTATCTGTCATTTTTTCTTCCTGCTTTTAGATTTGGTTTCAAATGCAGCTAATCTTTCTTTGAATATTGAGGTCAATTCATCGGATTCGAAGCCGAGGTTGAGGCCTCTTGTGATTAGTGTGTCGATCCTTTCTGTGAGTGCGTTGATGTCAGCGGCGTCTTTGGTTCTTAGTTTGGGGTCGCTGACGAATGTTCCGGAGCCGGTTTTTGTCGTTACCAGACCGGCTTGTTCGAGGATGGTGTAGGCGCGGGCAACGGTGTTGGGGTTTATGACCAATTCGGCGGCGAGTTTTCTTACGGCGGGGAGTTTGTCGCCGATGGAAAGAGCGCCTTTGGCGATGGCCTGGCCGATTTGCTCAACGACCTGTTTGTATATGGGAATGTCGGAACCAGGTAATATTTGAATCCATAGTGCAGCCATTTGGACGTTCCTTTATAGTTAAATTGTACTAATTCAAATAATACACTATGTATTGCAATGTGTCAAGCGATTCTCACAAAAAAAATTTAATTTTTCTGGAGAGTGAGGTTTTTAGCGTGAAAAGGCGGTTTTTGTGACTTTGTTTATGATCAGGTTAGGAATGTTTTGATTATATCTTTGTAGTAGTGCTTTGCTTTTTCCAGTTCTGCTATCTCTATGTATTCGTTTGGTTTGTGGCATTGCGATGCGTGGCCGGGGCCGAATATTGTTATTGGGGTTTTTAAGTCCGTCATGAATGATGCGTCTGTTGCGTAGCCTACCGCGTTTGTTTTTTCTATTCCTGTTGTCTTGCAGAACTGTTTTATAAATGAGGAGTTGTCGTCGGATTCCATTGCCGGGACTGATCTTTCTATTTCTATTTTTGCGTCGAAATTTTTGTTCTGTTTTTTCAGGTCGGCGAAGATATATTCGAACTGTTCGATTATGTTTTGGTGCGGTTGGTTGGGCAGGGTTCTTATGTCTATCTTTATCGCGCAGCTGTCGGGGATCACGTTTGTTGCGTTGCCGCCTTGTATTTGATTTATGCTCATCGAGCATTTGGCCAGTCTTGGGTGGGGAGCGTGTTGGAGTTGGAAATTTTCGAGTTGTTTTAGCAGGGCGGTCATGTGTGTTATTGCGTTAATGCCGTGATGTGGAGTTGAGCCGTGTGCGGTTTTGCCTTTTGTTGTGATCTTTAGCCACAGTATTCCGCGGTGTGCGGTTATTATCTCGAAGTTTGTCGGTTCCGGGATGATAATGCCTGCGATGGGCGGGAGGCCTTTGGCCTGGTTTTGCATGAAGCGTTTTATTCCGCAGCTGTCAGTTTCTTCTCCTGCGGTTGAGGTGAAGATGATGTCGCCTTTTAGATCGCGGCCTTCGCAGAGGGTTTCTGCGATTGCGGCGGCGGTTGCGGCGATGCCGGCTTTCATGTCAGTTGCGCCGCGGCCGAGAATTTTCCCGTCCTTCTGGGCGCCGCAGAAAGGTGGAAATTGCCATTCTTCATCGCCCGGCGGGACTACGTCGAGGTGTGCGGCGAATAGAAGTGCGGGTTTTTGGCCGGTTGAGGTGATGTGTGCGGTGCAGTTCGCCCTTGAGTTATCCCAATTATCGACGCTGCAGGGTATGTTATTTTCACCGAAATACATGGCAAGAGCGTTTGCGGCGTTGATTTCACCGCTACTTAGAGTTGAGTCTGCTTTGATGAGATCTTTTAAAAGTTGGAGCATAGTATGCGATTATACCGGTTTTTGGCGTATTTTAAAGGGTTAGTAAGAAAAAATGGAATTTTTTGTTGCGGATTTGGTTGATACGAAGATAATACATGTTTCGATTTTTTGTATGAAAAACAATAAGGAGTCTCGATGGGACCACTACTTGAGGGGTTGGTAAAGCTTCAGCTTGTAGAAAACAGGTTAAGGGCAGTTAACGGAAAGCTGACACGCTGTCGGCGCGGGGTGATATTTCAAGAGAATCAGGTTCGCAGTCTGCAGAGCGGCTTTGAGGCCAAGAAGGAAGAGATCAAGCTTACCCGGGTTCAGTCCGATCGTCTCGAACTTGAGCTAAGGGGACGTGAGGAACGTATATCCAAGATGCGTTCAGTTCTTAATATGGCGAAAACGAATAAGGAGTATTCTGCGATCCTTACGGAGTTGAATACTGCCAAGGCGGATAATAGTAAGCTTGAGACCGAGGTTCTTGAGTTGATGAAGAACATCGAGGCGGACGAGGGCGAGTGCCTGGAGATCCAGGTTCAGATCGACGAGCAGAAGAAAAAGCTGGAAGATATTCGCAAATCTGCAGAAGAACAGGCGGTCAAGCTTGAGGGAGATGTTGCGGAAATTAAGGTTGAGTGGGATGAGGCGGCAAAGTCTGTTCCTGCTGATGCGTTGGAGATATTCCAGCGTACAGCTGACACTTATGACGGCGAGGCGATTGCTGATGTTGAGATGCATGACGAACGGACCGGGGTTTACAGTTGTGGGGGATGCTTTATGCGTGTACCGGCGGAGACGGTCAACCAGCTTATGACCAATGATGATATTCTGCGTTGTACCAGTTGTGCTCGTATACTGCTTCTGAAAAAAGATTTTGGCATGTAGGATGTCGGGCTTTGTTGATAAAGTCCGATCGGGCCCGGTCGGGATGTTGGAATAGTTGGCGGGGGAGGTTGCAAAATTTTTCATGGATGGGCGTTATTGTGGTGAAGGAAGTAGTTATCTATACTGATGGGGGCAGCCGTGGAAACCCCGGCCCGGGGGCTGGTGCATTTGTGTTGATGGATGGGGACGGTGAGTTAATCGGCGGTAAGGGGGTTTTTCTTGCCAATACCACGAATAATTTCGCGGAATATACGGGTCTTTGCGAGGGTCTTGCAGCGGCGGCTGAGATGGGGGTTGAAAAGGTTAGCGTCTTTAGCGACAGTCAGCTTATGGTTCGTCAGATCAACGGTCAATATCGGGTAAAGAGTGCGAATCTGAAAGGCCTTTATCGCAAGTGCATGGAGATTTTGGGCGGGTTTTCCAAGTGGGAGATAACTCATGTCATGCGTGAGTCGAATGAGGAGGCAGATGCTCTTGCGAATAAGTCTATGGATAAGAAGCGCGATGTCGAACTTGAAGCTGCCAGTGGTATGGCGGGAGCAAGTTCCGATGGCGGTAAGCGTTTGCGTCTTGGCATTTTGATCAGCGGGGGCGGGACCACGATGGTCAATATACAAAAGGAGATCGAGGCGGGTAATCTTAATGCGGAAATCGCGGTGGTGGTAAGTTCGCTTTCGACGGTAAGAGGGGTTCAGCTTGCTAAGAATATGGGGCTGAAAGTTGAGATCATTCGCAAGAAGGATCATGTCGATATCGACAGTTTCAGTGCGAGTATAGAAAAAGTTCTTAATGATTCCGAAGTAGATCTGGTTGTTCAGGCGGGTTGGCTTTGTTTGTGGAAGATACCCGCTGATTATGAAAATTGTGTTATGAATATACATCCTGCGCTTTTGCCGAGTTTTGGCGGGCAGGGAATGTGGGGTCATCATGTTCATGAGGCGGTGATCAAGGCTGGTTGTAAGCTTAGCGGTTGCACGGTGCATTTCTGTACGGATGAGTATGACAAGGGAGGGATGATCGTTCAGCGCAGTTGTGCGGTGAAGTATGACGACGATGCCGATTCGCTGGCGGCGCGTGTTTTTCAGGAGGAGTGCAAGGCGTATCCTGAGGCGATACGGCTTTTTGGTGAGGGACGGTTGTTATTTGCCGATGGGGTTGTGAAGGTTAAGCCGGCTCGATAAATTTTTACCAAATAACGAATAAAAAAAACAGGAACCTTGCGGGGTCCCTGCTTTTTGTGTTTTGCTTGGCATCGCCTACTTGGAGTGTACGACGACTTCTTCGCTTTTATCTTTTGATGGGTCGTGGATGCCTTCAAACTTGAGATTTTCATCGTCGAGTACGTCTATCTTTATGACGTTTTTGCCCTTGAAGGTTCCTCTTAGCATGTTCTCCGAGAGGGGGTCCTCGATGTATTTTTCGATCGCTCTTCTTAGGGGACGTGCACCGAATTCGGGGTTATAACCCTTATCAATGAGGAATTCCTTTGTCGCGTCTGTTAGTTCAAGGTGCAGGTTGTGTTCGACGAGTCGTTTGAAGACCTTGTTAAGTTCGTACTCTACGATTGTTGTCAGGTCATGCCTTGTCAGTGCACGGAAGACGATCTGTCCATCCAGGCGGTTTAAGAATTCCGGCCTGAAGTGACGTTCGACTTCTTTGCTGAGCATTTCCTTCATTTTTTCGTAGTTTGACTCTTCTGTTTTTACGCCGAATCCGAATCCGGACTGATTCTTGATGAGGTCGGCACCGATGTTGCTTGTCATGATGAGGATGACGTTTCTAAAGTCGATTTTTCTTCCGAAGCTGTCGGTGAGTCTTCCCTCCTCCATGATCTGGAGGAGCATGTTCGAGACGTCAGTATGTGCTTTTTCGATTTCGTCGAGGAGCAGTACCGCGTAAGGCCTTCTTCTTATTCTTTCTGTAAGCTGTCCGCCTTCTTCGTACCCGACGTATCCGGGAGGTGCGCCGACGAGCCTGCTTACGTTGTGTTTTTCCATGTATTCGCTCATGTCGAGCTGAATTAGTGCGTCTGCATCATCGAACATGAACTCTGCGAGGGCTCTTGCCAGTAGAGTTTTTCCGACGCCGCTTGGTCCGATGAAGAGGAAGCTTCCGATGGGACGGTTGGGGTCTTTGAGTCCGCTTCTCCCTCTTCTGACGGCTTTTGCGACGGCGTTTACGGCATCATCCTGTGAGACGACTGTTTTGTGCAGTTCGTCTTCCAGTTCGAGCAGTCTTTGTGCTTCCTGCTTTTCGAGCTTTGTCAGTGGTACGCCTGTCATCGAACTTACGACTTCTGCGATGACTTCTTCGTCTACGACACCTGAAGTTCCTTTGTTGTCCTCGTTCCATTTTTGCTGGAGTTGCGCCTTTTCGTCCAGGGCTTTTTGTGCTTCGTCTCTGAGCGATGCGGCCCGTTCGTAGTCTGCATTTCTTACGGCGAGGTCCTTATCGGCTTGTAATTTTTCGATCTTTCCGTCGATCCCGGCGAGGTCTGGCGGCGGGGCCATATTTTTGAGCCTGATCCGTGCGCCTGATTCGTCTATCACGTCTATCGCCTTGTCGGGGAGACATCTTCCCGGTATGTACCTGATCGATAGTTCTACTGCGTGTCTTAGCGATTCGTTTGTGAATTCGACTTTATGGTGATCCTGGTACCTGCCGCGAAGTCCCTTTAGTATTTCGATTGTTTCCTCTCTTGACGGCGGGTCCACTACGATGGTCTGGAATCTTCTTTCGAGAGCGGCGTCTTTTTCGATGTATTTTCTGTACTCGTCAAATGTTGTTGCTCCGATGCACTGTACCTCGCCTCTTGCCAAAGCCGGTTTTAGAACGTTGGAGGCGTCAATGGCGCCTTCAGCACCGCCAGCACCGACGAGAGTATGGAGTTCGTCTATAAAGAGGATGACGTTTCCTGCTCTTCTTACTTCGTTAATGACTGCTTTTATT
>DAOVIC010000160.1 GCA_030671565.1 Anaerohalosphaeraceae bacterium | reverse complement strand
CGGAGTCATAAAAGGCGATATGGTATTTCCAACAATGGTCTCTTCCCTCTTACCGGTCGGCCTTAGAGGGCTCGTCGTCGGTGGACTCCTTGCCGCCTTGATGAGTTCCCTCTCATCCTTGTTCAATTCATGTGCCGCACTTTTCACCGTCGACATCTACAAAAAACTCCACCCGACCGCTTCGGAAAAAATGCTGGTGCATATTGGCAGAATGGCGACAGGGGTCATTGTAGGATTGGGCCTGTTGTGGATCCCGATCATGCCCCTGATAGCAGACGGAGGTATTTATGTCTATCTCCAGAGTGTACAGGGATATCTCGCGCCGCCCATTACCGCCGTATTTTTGCTGGGCCTCTTCTGCAAACGTATTAACGCCAAAGGAGCAGTCGCCGGACTTACCGTAGGTTTCATCGCCGCAATGATCAAGCTGACCGTTCAGGCAATGACAGGAGCCGGCAGGATCGTCGCCGAAAGTACCGAGATACTCGAGGGCGTGATACAAAACGACATGTTGTTTGCTATTGGGAAATTCAATTTCCTCTATGCGTCAGGCGTCTTGTTAGTGATCAGTGTGCTCGTTATTGTCACCGTTTCATTGATGACAAAACCGCCCAAACCCGAACAAATACAAAACCTGACATATTCGATGATAACAGATGCCCAAAGAAAAGAAAATCGCGACAGTTGGAACAAGTGGGACGTCATAACAACAGCACTGGTATTGTCTCTCGTGCTCGCAATGTATATCTACTTCACATTCTGGTTAAGGTAGGCCCTGACAGTCACGCACCATCCCCCTTGATCATTGAACATTCCGTGTTGGATACTGGATAGTAAGCCTTACAAAGAAATGCTTAACGCTTAGCCTGAGCCTCGCGACGCTTCTCAAGTATTTCCTCGGCGATCTTCACAGGAACCTTAGCATACCGCGACATCTCCATCGAAAAAGTACCCATCCCCTTCGTCATACCTCGGATCACCGTAGCATAACCGAACATACTCGAAAGCGGCACTTCAGCATTAACCACAGTATAAGTACCTCTCGCCTCAACGCTGACAATGATCCCGCGCCGTGCATTCAGATCGCCAACAATACCACCCTGAAACTCGCTCGGCAATTCGAGCTCCACTCCCATAATAGGCTCCAAAAGCGAAGGCTTCGACTTCCTGAACGCCGCGATAAAAGCATCACGACCAGCCGCACGAAACGCCATCTCACTCGAGTCCACAGCATGGTACGATCCGTCATCGAGACACATCTTACAGCCGACGATCTCATACCCGCCAAGCGGGCCCTTCTGCGTCGCTGCCAAAAAACCCTTATTAACCGCAGGGATATACTCGCTCGGAATTCGTCCGCCGACAATATTATCTTCAAACTCATAAGTAGACTCCGCATCCTGCTCGAATGGGATCAAACGACCGACAACATGAGCATACTGCCCCGAACCGCCCGTCTGCTTCTTATGCTTATGATTAAACTCTGCCTCAATCGAAGGAGCCTCACGGTAACTGACATTAGGAACACCGACAGTAACCGTAGCCTTAAACTCACGCCGCATACGTTCGGTATAAACATCCAGGTGCAGTTCACCCATACCTGCGATAACTGTATCCCCAGTCTCATGGTCGGTAGATACACGGAATGTCGGATCTTCCTTCATAAACCGGTTAAGAGCCTTAGCCATTCTCTCCTGGTCACCGGAGCTGTCCGGCTTAATAGACAAACTGATAACAGGATCGGCAACAAAAATACTCTCAAGAGAATAGTTCACCCCAGCACCGCAGAAAGTATCCCCGCTTGCACAATCAACCGCAACCAACGCTACAATATCGCCAGGACCGGCATCGACAATATCCTCACGGTCGTTAGCATGCATCCGAACAATACGCCCAACACGCTGCTTGCGATTAGTACGGGCATTACGGTACTGCTGCCCCTTATAAAGCGTACCCTGGTAGACACGCATATAGCTAAGCTGCCCAAAACTCTCGTCGGCGATCTTAAACACCATACCGACAAACGGCCCATCAGGATCGCTCGCCAAAGGAACCTCACTACCCTCATTATTATGATCGCGAGCAAAGCTAACCCGGTCAAGCGGACTGGGCAGATACTCGCAAACAGCATCCATAAGCGGCTGAACGCCTTTATTCTTAAACGCCGAACCCATCATCATCGGCACGATATCACGGTTAATTGTCGCCTCACGAATAGTCTCACAGATCATTTCCTGACCGACTTCCTTCTCATCGAGAAGCACTTCCATCATATCGTCATTGAACATGCTCAAAGAATCAAGCATCTCCTCACGAGCCATCGAAGCCGCATCAGCATACTCATCAGGGATTACGCCGCGAACAACTTTCTCACCGCCGTTGCCCTCAAAAGTAAGAGCCTCCATAGTAATAAGATCGATCACTCCGACAAAATCATCGCCCTCACCCATATTGATCTGGATAGGAACGATATTAAGACCGAGCTTCTCACGAAGATCATCGCGAACACGCTCAGGATCGGCACCGGTACGGTCCATCTTATTGATAAAAGCAATACGGGGAACATGATAACGTTTCATCTGCTGATCGACAGTAAAAGACTGGCTCTGAACTCCGCCAACCGAACAAAGGATCATGATAGCACCGTCAAGAACACGCAAAGATCGCTCAACCTCAACAGTAAAATCAACGTGACCTGGAGTATCGATCAGGTTAACGCTCTTGTCGTCCCAGTTAACCTGAGTCGCGGCAGACGCAATAGTGATTCCACGCTCACGCTCAAGTTCCATAAAGTCAAGAGTAGCACCGCCTTTTTCGTCATGCACCTCCTGCATACGATGGATACGTCCTGCATAAAAAAGGATACGCTCACTAAGCGTAGTCTTACCTGAGTCGATATGAGCCGAAATACCAATGTTACGAAGTTTACTGATCTTTTCCATTTGTCCAAACTACCATAATTAACGTTTAATTTAATAAGTCTCGGCTGACAAGCCGAATTCTCAATTTTGATTTTTAATTTTTGATTTTTACATTTACAAACTATATAAACACCATGCCCACAAAGGCAAATCTACGAACAAAAACCAACCGTCCTGGCAGGTACATATCTAAATGTTCCGTCAATTCAACCCGCAGGATACAGGTGAGTGAAAACTTACAGCCTCCTCTATATAACACTAGAATCGTCACTTTTACTCCAAAAATCAGAAAAAAGCAAGAAAAAAATGAAAAATTACCCCAAAAATAATATCCCCTCCGCAATCGTCTCTATAATACTGCGATTATCCGCCGAAAAACGCCGTTTTAAATGGAAAAAACAAACCAACGCTCGACATAACACCTTTTAAAATAAGGGATTATAAGCATATTCACCGATTTTTTTGCCCGCCTCCGACCATTTTTCTAAATTGAGCGTACAAGTTGCGAAACCCCATAGTTTGGTGTAGACTAAACTGACAGATATTGAACAAACACACAAAGCCGGTATTTTTACAAGGTGCAAACTTAATAATGCGTCCATTTACATTGCTGATAAAACCTACCGGGCCTGATTGTAATATCGATTGCAAGTATTGTTTCTATTCCTGCAAGACGGATATTTTTGGAAAAGGCTCGCACAGAATGAGCGACGAGGTAGCCGAAAAACTCGTTTCCAGCTACGTCGGGCTGCATTTCCCGCACAGCAGCTTTGCCTGGCAAGG
>DAOVIC010000134.1 GCA_030671565.1 Anaerohalosphaeraceae bacterium | reverse complement strand
TGACCGCCGCAGTGCGATCAAGAACGGTTCGGTAAGTATCGAAACGCCGGAGCATTGCCTTGCAGCGATCCACGCCCTCGAGATCGATAACCTCTTGATAGAAATCGACGGAGGCGAGCTTCCGGGTTTGGATGGGAGCAGTGACGAGTATTTCAAGGTGTTGAGCAAAGCCGGTTTTCTCGAACAGCAGTCTCGGCGTAAAGAGTTTGCGATCAACGAGGCGGTAAATTTGACGGAGGGGGAAGCGTCAATATATGCATTACCCTGCAGCGGCGATACCCTGAGTATAACTTATGATCTTGACTATACCCAGCATACGGGCATCGGCAGGCAGCTGCTTAGTTGCGAGTTATCGACGGAATATTTCGGTCGCGAGTTATCCAGGGCGCGGACTTTTTCGCTTGAGGCCGAAGCTCGTCAGATGCAGGCTCATGGGATAGGTGCTCACCTTACTCCCAAGGACATCCTGGTTATTAATTCGGATGGCCCTATCAAGAACAGTTACCGTTTTAGCGATGAGTGTGTCCGCCATAAAGTTGTCGATCTTATTGGCGATCTGATGCTGGTCGGAAGGCACGTTACCGGTCGTATAGTTGCCTACAAAAGCGGTCATTCTCTTAATCAGAAGCTTGCGTGTGTTTTGGCGAAGATGGCCGAAGATGCCGACAGAAAGGACCGTTCAGGCGGAGAGGTTGTGCTTGATATTCGCCGCATACAAAGGATCCTTCCGCATCGCTACCCGTTTTTGCTGGTCGATAAGGTTATTGAGGTCGTCGGCGATCGAAAGATACGCGGGATAAAGAATGTGACATTTAACGAGCAGTTTTTCCAGGGTCATTTTCCCGTTACCCCGATAATGCCCGGGGTTCTGATCATCGAAGCTCTTGCCCAGCTTTCCGGTCTTCTGTTCGCTCAGAAACTGGAACATACGGGTAAGTTGGCGGTTCTGCTTACTATGGATAAGGTGAAATTGCGAAAGTCGGTCGTTCCGGGCGATCAGCTTATTTTGCAGGCAGAAGCGATGAAGGTTCGTGACAGGATGGCCAAGTGCGACTGTAAGGCGTTTGTCGGTGACGAAATCGTAGCTGAGGCGATCTTGAAGTTTATGCTTGTTGACGATGACGTTGTTTAAAATTTAGAATTCGGTTAGTTAAATTTAATAACTAAATTAATGTTAAAAATAAAATTGATTCAACGGAGGTCTTTGCGTTTATATGGGTACTGAGATACATCCTTCTGCGGTAATAGATAAGTCGGCGGTTATCGGCGACGGCGTTGTGATAGGTCCGAACTGTGTGGTCGGTGCTGGTACGGAAATCGGCGACGACACATTTCTTGATGCTAATGTCGCGATCGACACGAATGTCAAGATCGGCAAGGGCAATCGTTTTTATGCCAATAGTGCCATAGGTCGTCCGCCCCAGCTTCTCGGATTAACTCCGGATGCGGAATATGGAACGCTCGAGATCGGCGATGGCAACGTCATACGCGAGATGGTGACGATACATCCGGCGATGCATAAGGGCAGCGTTACGAAGATAGGCAATGAAAACCTGATCATGATCGGCGTTCATATCGGTCACGACTGTGTTCTTGAAGACAAGATCGTGCTGAGCAATTTCTGCCAGGTCAGCGGCCATTGCAGGGTCGAAGAAGGTGTCTGGCTTAGCGGGATGGTGCTGATGCATCAATTTGTAACTCTTGGCAAGTGGTGTTATGCAGCCGGGCTTTCCGGTATCAACCACGACGTGCCGCCGTTTGTTATTATCAGCGGCCATTACCCTCCTGAGGTGAGAAGCATCAATAAACGCGGTCTTGTACGTGCCGGCTTGAGCACTGAGTCGCAGAAAAAAGTTTTCAAAGCGTTCAAGAGAATATGGAAAAGCGACGAAGGCGTTTTTCTTGACAGGGTAAAAGAACTGGCAGCGGAGGATGGTCTTGATCCGGAGGTTAAGTATATGGTCGATTCGATAATCCGCGGTAATGAACACAGGTTTGGCAGACATCTCGAGTTGTATCGGGATTAGCCCTGGAAATTAATTTATAAGAATTGTATCGGTGTGACGGGCAACCGGTACTCTCTGGAGAAATATTTATACCCTTGGGGGTAGTAAATTTCCGCGAGCAAAATTGTAACTTGTTTTGTAAAGGCACTCGCCCGCGAATAAACAGAAAAATTTAATTGAGAGCACTATCTGATGAATACAGTTCGAACAGCAGTTGTTGGTGCAGGCAAGATGGGCAGGATCCACGCGAAGGTCTACAGTCAGCTTGAATCCTGTGAATTAGTGGCGGTTGTCGATTCCAACGAGGATTCGGCCAAACAGCTTGCAGCCGAATATAGCTGTCAGTCTTATACCGATGCAGCATCGTTGGTCGGCAAGGTTGACGCGGTTACGATCTCTGCGCCGACGATCTACCATTGCGAGCTTGCCAAGTTGTGTATTGAAAATGGTATCGCGGTGATGATCGAAAAGCCTCTTGCGGCAACCGTTGAAGAGGGTCGCCAGATCGTCGAGCTTGCAAAGAAACATAACGTTGTTGTCGCGGTGGGCCATTCCGAACGATGCAACCCGGTTTGTCAGGCGATGAAGCGGCTTGACATCGAAGCCAAGTTCATCGAGGCAAGCCGGATAAGTCCGTACCCGTTCCGTTCCACTGACATCGGTGTCGTGCTCGATGTGATGATCCATGATATAGATATAGTATTGTCTTTGGCGGGGAGTAAGATAAAACGCGTCGAAGCGGTTGGGGTAAATGTTATCGGAGACCATGAAGATATTTGCAATGCCAGGGTGATCTTCGAGAATGGTTGTGTTGCGAATATGACGGCGTCGCGTCTTGCGATGAAGACCGAGCGCAAGGTTCGGGTCTTTAGCCGGCAGGCCTATTTGAGCCTCGATTATTTCAAGAAGGAAGGCGTCGCGATAAAGGCTGGTCCCAATGTCGATGTGATGAAATGGATCAAGGAGCATCAGGATGCCGAGGATTTTGATTTCAGCACGGTCAACTGGCCTGATCTGTTGACGATAGAGCAGCTTGAGATCGACGACCGCGAACCCCTGCGGGTCGAACAGGAATCTTTTATCGAGGCAGTTTCGAAAGAGGACGCAAGGCCCGAGGTAACCGGCGAAGAAGGGCTGGCAGCGATAGAGTGTGCCCATCTGATCCTCAAATCGATCAAAGAGCATAAATGGGAATAAGCAGCAACCCCTGCTGGCAGTTGAATTTTAAGCAGGGGTTACATTTCTGTTTTTTTCTTACGGTCGTGAACCGAATATGACATATCCCAATCATGAAGTTTTACTATTTCCATGACGTGCTTTTTTTCCTGGGTTGTATAGGGGATTTTTTTCTGTCGGTACCGGTGCGTTTATAGTTTTTCGCCAGCTTACAAGATCTGCGTGCAGCTCTTTGGTTTTGGCGGGTAGTTTTTTGGACAGGTCGTTTGATTCCGAGATGTCTTCTTTGAGGTTATAGAGTTCGAGCCTGCCATCTTCGAAAAACTCGATGAGTTTGTAGTCGCCCTTTCTGATCGCCGATGCCGGGGTTGTTCTAAATAATCCTTGTGAAGCCGTGTTTCTTTGGAGGTATGCGGGAAAGTGCCAGAATATGGCGTCGCGTTTAAATGAACCGGTTTGCGTAAGCAGCGGCATAATGCTTTTGCCGTCCAGCGGCTGGGCGTGGGGCTTGTCGCTTCCTGTGATCTCCAGCAGGGTCGGGTAGAAATCAGTTCCTATTACGGCGGTATCGCAAACTGCGCCCGGTTTAATTTTTTTCGGCCAGCGTACGATCATCGGTTCTCGTATTCCCCCTTCGTAAAGCATACCCTTTGAGCCTCGCAGAGGTTTCATCGAAGTGACCTTTGCATGTCCGCCGTTGTCCGAGAAGAAAATCACTACGGTATTTTCCGCAAGCTTCAGTTCGTTCAGTTTATCCATGATCCGCCCGACACCCTGGTCGGTGCTGTCAACCATCGCGGCATATTTCGGGTTGCCCTGGCCATTATGCGGAGTTTTCTTTTCGTATTTTTTGATCAGCTCTTTCTTTCCCCGGATAGGCATATGGACCGCATAGTAAGGCAGGTATAGAAAGAACGGTCCGTCCTTGTTGTCTTCGATGAATTTTATCGCTTCATCCGTCAGGCGGTCGGTGAGGTATTCGCCTTTTGGCCCATCCTGAATATCCGGGTTTTTGTATGGGCTGAAATATGACGGCGGGCTTCCGCGGTGGTTGCCTGCGACATTGCGGTCGAAGCCCTGTGCGATCGGGCCCGAATCGGGGTCCATGCCGAGGTGCCATTTGCCTATGCTTATCGAGGTGTACCCGGATTTTTTCAGTGACTCGGCGATAGTTACGGTACCGGGGTCGAGCACGGTTTTATTTTTTACAGGTATGAGTTTTCTTAAGTGTGCAGGGCCGCGGTCGGGATTTCCTACGGTGTAGACGCCGTGGCGGGGTGTGTACTGGCCGGACATAATGCACGCGCGGGTCGGTGCGCAGTTCGGAGCGTTTGCATAGGCATTTGTAAAGACCATACCCTCAGAGGCCAGTTTGTCGATGTTTGGGGTTTCATAAAATTTGCTGCCCATGAAACC
>DAOVIC010000175.1 GCA_030671565.1 Anaerohalosphaeraceae bacterium | reverse complement strand
GATGACGCCATCGTTGATTGTGCCTGCTACGATTGCGTCGCCTACGATACCGCCACGAAGTGTGTCAGCTGTGATCGTTACTGTAGCACCTTCACTGAGCTCGATCGTTGCTACATCGTAAGTACCATTGTCAGGTGCACCAGCCTGGCCGCCGAGTTCGTCGACTTTACCCATGCAAAGTGAAATAATTGATGCTGGCAGAGCGATTTCGCCTGCACCTGCAGGATCCGCAACAGGAGTGCCTTCGCCGATGGTGTAGCCATCGCCTAATTCTTCTGTGTAAGCAGCGTCCATAAATACGTTGAACTCTGGGTTGACGCCGGTAACAGCTACGATTTCGCCTGCATCTACTCCAACAACGATTGCCAGCCCACGAATTACTTCACCGGCTGCTGCTGTGTACTGGATCGTGCCTGTGCAGTCTCCGTTGTCGACAAGGCTGATATCTACAGCCAATGCCGGGATGGTTATACCAATAACCATCAAAATAACTAAAAGCTTCTTCATAAAACACCTTCCTTTCTTTTAAACTCTTCTCTCTATCTAAAACCTTTTTGGCTACGCACCTTAAAGGCCTCTCTTGACATCCTATAAAGCGACATATGCCAGTACTGTGAATAGGGATACTGGCTTGTATCTCTATAATAGCACGGTATATACCCAAAGACAAGGGAAAAATGCGAAACCAGTGCAAAAAACTTAGTTTTGGACCCGAGTGACCTATAAAAACCGGATTTTGCCCGATTATGGTCAAATATGGGGGTGAAAAAATGAACTTTTTTTTAATACTGGCAAAAAGTTTTTTATCGGCAAAGGCTGTTTCTTCCAGATTTCTACGGACCCTAATATCAGGGATTCTCCAAAAGAAAATAATGGTTATTGAACCTGCGGGCGATCGATACTAATATATGGCTATGTTCAAACTTTTTCAGGGACGTCTAATAACAGTTCGGGTACTAATGCTTTTGGCGGTATTTGCGCTCATATGTATAGGTATAGCAAGTATTTACGCGTCCGGGCACCCTGCTGAAAAACCCGTTTCCTCAAGCAATTCATATCACCCGGGTGCATGGAAGAGGCAGGTGGTGTACGCCTTTGTCGGTCTTGCCGCGATCATCCTTTTAAGCTACATCGATTACAGGTGGCTTGGACCGTTGAGTTATTGGCTTTACGGTCTGGTTCTTATTGCCCTTGCGGTGCTTATATTGGGCAAATATATCGACCTTAAACCCTTTGTAGAGCCTAGAAACGGCACATACCGTTGGCTTCAGGTCGGCTTTCCCGGCCGTTCCATATCGATTCAGCCGTCTGAGTTCTGTAAAGTGGCACATATACTCGCTCTTGCGTGGTACCTTCGGTATCGGAGCAATTACCGCAAGCTTTCGGGGCTGATCGGGCCGTTCGTGCTGACATTGCTGGCGATAGTGCTTATACTGAAGGAACCGGACCTGGGGACAGTGCTGCTGATGATGCCAGTATTGTTTTCCATGCTTTTTGTCGCAGGAGCCAGAGGCAAACACCTCTTGATCATAATGCTCCTGGCAGCGATGTCGTTTCCGCTGCTTTGGGGGCAGTTGGGCCATTATCAGCGTGCCAGAATAAGCTGCGTAGTGCTTCAAAACGACTGGATATCGCACCAGGCCGAACGAAATACGAAACTTGCGCGTGTTCTTACCGGAAAGAAACATTTTGACACGCGGGCATGGGAGCAGGACTGGGGCTGGCAGCTTAAGCACAGCAAGCTTGCGATCGCCTCCGGCGGGCTTGAAGGATACGGTTTCCGTCAGGGGCCTTATTTAAAGTATAATTTACTGCCCGAGCGGCATAACGATTTCATATTTTCGGTGATCGCCCACCAATGGGGTTTTTGGGGGTGTATGGCTATTTTTGGGCTGTATGCGGCCATTTTTGCCTGCGGCCTGGAGATCGCTACAAACAATACTGACCCGTTTGCAAGGCTGATCGCGGTAGGTATAATCGCCATGTTCGCTGTCGAAGTGATCGTCAATACGTCCATGACGGTCGGTCTTATGCCTATCACAGGGCTTACGCTGCCGTTTGTAAGTGCCGGAGGTTCGTCGCTTGTAGTCAGCATGGCAGCGATCGGATTGCTGAATAATGTGGGCAGGGCGAGGCCTTTTACGGTGGCTGGCAAGGGGCTGGAAAATAACCGTAACGTCAATGTTTGAAAGCATTTTAAATCGCACATGCGAAAACGAATATTTCTTAGCGGACAGGTTCAGGGGGTCGGGTGCAGACCTTATGTATATCGCCTTGCAATACGGTACGGGCTTGCTGGGTATGTGTATAATGATGCAAGCGGGGTTGCGATCGAGGTTCAGGGCGAGGATGAGCAGGTGGCAGGTTTCATGGAACATCTTGAGGCAAAAAGCGATCTGCCTGCTCTGATGGATATAAATTCGATCCGCGACGAAGATATCGACGAAATTGACGGCGAAAAGCAGTTTCGGATCGGAGCAAGTTCATCCGCCGGCGGGATATTGTCGCAGGTGACCGCCGATAGCGCAACCTGCGCCGATTGTCTTGAGGAAATGTGGGACGAGGGCGACTTCAGATACCGGTATCCATTCATAAACTGTACCAATTGCGGGCCTCGCTATTCTATCGTGCGAAATATTCCCTATGACCGGTGCAATACAACGATGCAGCAGTTTCAGATGTGCGATAAATGCCGCAGCGAGTACGCCGATGTCGGTGACAGGAGATTCCACGCGCAACCGGTGGCCTGCGACGGGTGCGGGCCGAAAATATCCCTTTGCGACAATCTCGGCAATACGATCGAAGACGATAGCGATGCTGCGATCACAAAACCCGCGAAATTACTGCTTGAAGGCAAGATAGTGGCGATAAAGGGGCTGGGGGGATTCCACCTTGCAGTCGATGCCCTGAACGAAGAAGCTGTACGCAGATTGCGTCAGCGGAAGCAGAGGGATCATAAACCGTTTGCAATGATGGTTAGCAGTGTCGAGAAGATCACAGATCATG
>DAOVIC010000064.1 GCA_030671565.1 Anaerohalosphaeraceae bacterium | reverse complement strand
GAAGGAAGACAAGCGTAGCACCGCCAAAGGCAAGCATCCAGTTGCTTATATAATTTTTGGTTTCAGCGCACCTTTCCGCCCCAAGCCAATAATTCTTGTTCGGCAGGTTCAAAAACTTACTCGGTAAATATCGTATCATCAGGTCGATACTAATGAAGGTGAGTAATGTGAAAAGAAAGACTACCGCCTCTGATATGAAAAGGCCTTTTTTAGACATAAAATTGTCGGCCTCACCGGATGCGTCGAAATGACCCCCAACCGTATCGGGCAATTTCGGGTAATAATACGCAATTTGAAGTACTGCAAGCAATATAATGAAGCTGAAAATAAGATATTTCATCTGCTGCTGCTCCTTTCGATACCGAGGATTTTCCAAAGTTCCTGTAAATACTGATTTTATCACACACCTTCTTTTCTTACAAGTGCTAAAAAGTAGGGATTAGGGTATCTTTTAATTGACATTTCTTTTTCGGTCGGCTAGGATATTTGCTTGGTGAATGGATATGGAATCGCTTGTATCGATTTGTCTACTACTTTCCGACTAACCTTTTAATATTAGGCCGTACTTCAATGAAGCGTAAGATCCTGGTTGCCACTACTAACAAGGGTAAGCTTGCAGAGCTTAGTGCGATGCTCGATCTGGATGTGGAGTGGGTTTGCCTGGACGATCTTGCCGATTTTGAGGAAGTTTTGGAGGATGGTTCCACTTTTGCTGAGAATGCCCGCAAGAAGGCTTTGGGGTACGCAGGGGCGAGCGGTTTGTGGACCCTGGCCGATGACTCGGGTTTGGTTGTCGATGCACTTGGGGGGGCTCCTGGGATTCATTCGGCGCGTTTTTCCGGGGATAAGGCCAAAGGAGCAGATTGGGGGCTTATCGATCATCTCAATACTGCCAAGGTTCTGGAGTTGATGAAGGATGTCGAGGAAGATAAACGGACCGGTCGTTTTGTTTGCAGTCTTTGTCTTGCAGGCGAGGGCGAAGTTTTGCTTGAGACAGAGGGGGTTTGTGAAGGAGTGATCGGAGTTGAGGAGGTTGGCGAGAATGGTTTTGGGTATGATCCGATCTTCTTTGTTCCTGCAACTGGCAAGACAACGGCCCAGCTTAGCAGTTCCGAGAAGAACGCTATCTCGCATCGCGGTAACGCGATACGTAAATTAAGGCCTATGCTTGCGGAACTTTTGGGAGTTGAGGCAAGTTAATTGGAGAAGTGAAATTTGAAACTTCGTGGTAAGATAATACTGACGTTGCTTTTTGTTTCTGTGGTGCCGCTCTTTGTTGTCGGTTATATCGAGACGATAAGCGCTCGACGAGTGCTTGAAAAGCAGTTTGGACAGGATGGGGTCGAGTTTGGGCGTCAGGTGGTCAGGAATGTTTATATGTACCTGCGTGATGTTTTCCAGGAAGTTCACGGCCTTTCTCATTCGATCCCTAAAGAGTTTTTCAGCGAAGGCGTGGAACACGATCAGGTTGAAAATTTAATATCATCGTTCAAGAAATCGGGCACGAAATTTTATTTTATTTGCGTTTTAGACAGCAATGGCAAGGTAGTTGCGTCGACCTACCCCGAAATGAAGGGTGAGGATTTTTCGGACAGGGCGGGATTTGCTAAGGCACTTGGAGGAGATATAGATATTCAGCAGCCGGCGTATGAGAAGGTTGTGGATAACTACGCGATGATGCTGTCTTATCCTATCTCGGAACTGAAAAATCATGATAAGTGTTTTTCAGGTGATAATGAGGTCCTGGGTGTTATTGCGGTTGCGTTGAAATGGCCCAGAATACAAAGGATAATCAGGGATGTGAGGATCGACGGGAGAAAAAATGATATAAATAATCACCTCATATTGATCGATGATAAAGGGCTTGTTCTTAGCGGTCCTGACCCGAATATGTTTTTTACAGCGAACCTGGTCGGTCGTGAGGTGCCGTCGGCCGTGGCGGCTGCAAATGGCGAAAACGGGTATGTTGTAGGAAAGAATGAGTATGGAAACGATTCTCTAATTTCATATGTTAACTTTCGCAAACACGCGGATATCCCTGATCCTGGATGGAGTGTTCTTGTAGTACGTGACCCTAAGCTTGTGTTTGCTTCTGTAGACGTTATACGAAATATAATGTTATGTACTATTGCGGTTATCGTTCTTGTTCTTATTCCTGTTTCGTTAATATTTTCGGACAGGTTGAGCAGGCCTGTGTTTGCTCTTTCCCAAGCGGCGAAAGCTTTTGGCGGAGGTGATCTTTCCCGACGAGTTGAGGTGAGCCGTAAAGACGAGATCGGTACGCTTGGGACATCATTTAATTTGATGGCTGAGCAGGTGGAGGAATACAGCGAATCGCTTGTTAGTGAGGTTCAGGAGCGAATTAAAACGGAGGCTGCGTTACGTGAAAGCCAGGAGAAATACCGTGGAATTATCAAGAATATGGACAGCGGGTTTGCGGTTCATGAGATGATCCGCGATGATGATGGTGAAGCAGTTGATTATCGTTATCTTGAGGTTAACGATGCTTATATGAAGCTTGCCGGCGTTGCCGATCCGACGGGTAAACGTGGTCGCCAAGTGTACCCGAATCTTGAGCAGCATTGGATCGATGCTTACGGTGAGATCGCACGTACGGGTATTGCCAAAAGCTTTGAACTGTATCGTGGCGATGTTGACAAATGGTGGCATGTTTATGGTTACAAGGTGGATAGAGATCAGTTTGCATGTGTTTTTTATGATGTCACCGAGAGCAAGCGTGGTCAGGAGATGCTTCGTATCGAGGTCGGGGAGCTTGAAGCTCTGGTCCAGTCTCGTACGAGTGAGCTGGAAGATGCGAACGCCGAGCTTATTGTTCGTATGGATGAATTGCGGCAAGCGGATGAAGCTTTGTATCAGAGTGAAAATGTCTATCGGACGCTGGTTGAGAATATAGAATTGGGCATTGCAATGGTGGACATTGATCATAATATCCTTTTTGCAAACAGCGGTCAATGCAAGATGTTCGGCAAGAAGCCGGAAGAGTTGATCGGTAAGAAGTGCTATCTTCAATTCGAGAAGCGTGAAGATGTATGCGGGCATTGCCCTGGCGTTCTTGCGATGAAGACAGGCAAAACCGAAATAGTGGAAACGGAAGGAGTACGTGAGAATGGCGAGCATTTCTCGGTTCAGCTTATGGCGTCTCCTCTTTATGATCATGACAACAATCCGCGTGGTTTTATCGAGTTCGTGGAGGACATCTCCGAACGAAAACATGTGGAAAGCGAATTGCATGAGTACCAGGAGAGGTTACGATTGCTGGCGTCGAAGCTAACTCTTAGTGAAGAGCATGAACGTCGTCGTATTGCCGGCGGGCTTCATGACAGTATTATTCAGCCGCTTGTATTTCTGAAGATGAAACTGGAGACGCTATTAAATAAGCCCGAGGATGGGAAGAAACTTTCCGCGAGCCTGATACGTATGCGTGATGAGACGGCAGGGCTAATTGCGATGACACGTGGCTTGACATTTGATCTGAGCTATCCTGTCCTTTATGAGTTTGGTCTTGAGGCAGCTATGGAAGAGTGGCTTAGGGAAGAAATAAAAGATAAACACGGGTTAGAAATTAAGTTCAGCGACGATGGCTCCGATAAGCCGATCGATGATGATATGCGAGCGTTTTTGTTTGGAGCATTTCGTGAGTTACTGGTCAATATAATAAAACACGCAAATGCAAAAAAAATAGATGTTGCGGTTCTGGGCGAATATGATACAATAACAATACGTGTTAAAGACGATGGCGCAGGCTTTGATTGCAGCAAAACACGAACTGTTATAACGAAAGAGTCGGGTTTTGGCCTTTTTGGTATCCGTGATCGTCTTGAATATTTGGGGGGCAATTTCAAGATCGAATCAAAAATAGGAAGCGGGACCGTTGTGACGCTTTGCGCACCATTGAAGCGGAGTGTGTAGGCAGCAAAAGGATAATTAAATGAGCATACGTGTAGTTGCGATAGATGATCATAGTGTTTTTCGTGAGGGCCTTCGCCTTGTTCTTGAACAGCATGAGGAGATCGAACTTGTAGGTGAGGCGAGCAATGGTCGGGATGGGATCGAAGTTGTTGCCCAACAAAAGCCTGATGTTGTGATAATGGATGTGAATATGCCAGGGCTTAACGGTATTGAAGCTTCACGCAGACTGCTCAGTGCGGACAGCGATGTTAATATCCTCATTCTTTCAGCTTATTCGAACCGTCGCTTTGTTACAGAGTTGTTCCGCGCAGGGGTTCGTGGTTATATTCTCAAGGAAAGTGCCAGCGAAGAAGTTATCCGTGCGATCCTCGCAGTTGCAGACGGGGGCAGTTATATCGGTCCGAAGATCGCCAATGTGATCCTTAAGGATTATGCCGAAGGCGGGGGAACTGATATTGGCAAGACCGCTATTGACAGCCTGACATTAAAGGAGCGTGAATTGCTTCAACTTCTCGCAGAGGGTGTATCGACGAAGGAAGTCGCCTCTCTTCTGGAAGTGAGTATAAAGACAGTCGATGCTCGTCGGAGATCGGTAATGACAAAACTGGGTATTTCAAGCATGGCAAAGCTAACGAAGTTTGCGATCCGTGAGGGTATAACCAGTCTGGAATTTTAAAGGCATCTTGAGTATACAGCCTGTGGGAAATTTGTTCGGTTTGATTAGTAGCGAAATATCGCTGAGTCAGTACTTGTGAATAAATGGGAAAATTAATTAGAAGCATTGTAGTTTTGGTGGAGACGTTGGATTTAGAGGAGTGCGGCTTTTATGGCAGAGAATTCTAAACAAATACGTGTTCTTATAGTTGATGATCATGAGATGATTCGCGGTGGTCTGCGAACTATAATCAAGCGTCAGGGGGACAATATTACTGTTGTTGAAGAGGCCGACAATGGTGAGAGGGCGATAGAACTTTGTAAATACCTTGAACCTGATGTAGTTGTAATGGACATCAGACTTCCAGGTATGGACGGGATCGATGCGGTCAAAAGTATATTGGCGACGAACAGTCGTATTGGGGTGCTGGTGATTTCGGCAGATTTCGCAAACCATGTTGTCGATCGTGCACTTGATGCCGGTGTTACAGGGTTTTTCTGTAAAGACAGCGGATGGAAAGAACTTAAAGGGGCGATAGAGGCGGTTTATAGGGGTGAGAATTACTGTAGTGAACAGATCGCCGAGCTTATTGAGGATCGAATCGGACAGGTCATGGATGGTGAGGGTAAGAATAAGCCAGTGCTTCTTTCGCCACGGGATCGGGATATGATCCGACTTATCAGTGACGGTTTGAGCGTAAATGAAATCGCGGAGTTTTTCGGCAGAAGTCCCAAGACTATCGATAACAGGCGGCGTGATATTATGACTCGGATCGGAGTTTCGAGTATTCCTGAATTAGTCAAGTACGCCCTTCGTGAAGGCATTTCAGAACTTTACTGAGATCGGCTATAACGGGGCGAGAAGGTGGGTTTGGGTGTGAAGGGGGGACTGTAGCAGGTGTCATACCGGCTTGTCATTTCTGTATAATCATTGGTTCGCAGATGGAAATTTTGGTATTTGTTCAGGTTCTGGGGGAATATTTGTCTGATTGTGTGGAGTTTTCGCTGGCCTTTTGCCGATAATAACCCGGTGGTTTTTGTGAATCGGGGGGCGATATTGCGGAAACGGTGATATGGATATCGTGAAAAAAATTCGGGTAGTTGTGGTCGATGATCATGCAGCCATGCGTGATTGTTTGTCCTTGATGGTCAACGGAGCAGGCGATATGGAGGTTGTCGGTACCGCCGCCGATGGTGCTCAGGCAGTTGAACTGGTTAAAGATATAGTGCCGGATGTTGTTTTGATGGACATTAACATGCCTGTTATGGATGGGATCGAGGCGTCGCGTCGAATCATAGAATTTAGGGGAAGTGTTGAGATCGTGTTGGTTTCGGCGAGTTTTTCCGAGTATGTCATTGGTGAGTGTGCCGGTTTGGGTATTAAGGGGTTCATAGCGAAGGCTCGTGCCGGCAGTGAACTTTTTGACGCGATCCGTTCGGTAATGCGTGGTGAAAGATTTATTGGCAAGGATATGTCAATAGGTGTCTTGGGGGCAGTCGGTTAGCAGAGGGCGTAGAGAGATCGTTTCTGCTGATGGTGTTGTAGATTAAAATAAAACTCCAGGCGACCTTTGGGCCCGCCTGGAGTTTTTGCATGTTTCCTTATCCGGCTTTTGCCAAAACGTTCTGGGTTGGGAAATGAAGGTGGACGATCTTCATGATCTTGTGCAAGGGCGGGACGAGTCTGAACAGCATCATCCATTTCCAGCGTATGCGGTGGCGGTCCACATAGGGCCATTCGGTGATGAATTTAATTCCTTTGTCCCACTTTTCCATACTCTTGCCGGTATGAATTCCCCATTTGAACATGGAGAAAGCACTCTTTATTTTTTTATGCTTATGCCAGGATTTTTTGATCAGCTTCGAGTATGCCTCGAAGATTATCTGCGAGTCAGGGAAGTTATCTTTTATTGCAAAAATAATTTTTTTGACATCCTCCTCGGAAAAATAGATCAGCAGTCCCTCTGCGATGAATAAGGTCTTTCTACCCTTTTCGATGTGGTCGATCCATGAAAAATCCAGGACAGATTTCGGAATAAATTTGATCCTGTCGTTTTCAGCGAAGAATTTTTCACGAAGTTCGATACATTCAGGCAGATCAAGATCGTACCAGAGCACTCTCTCGTTGTCTACTCTTTCAATACGAGTGTCCAGACCGCATCCGAGATTTACGACGACTGAATCAGGATTTTCGTCCAGAAATTTAGTTGTCGCTTCATCGAGTATTTCTGTTCTGGCAGATATTACCATCTGCCCGTCCCAGGGCATGTCTGCAGAGTCGAAATTGTGATCTATAGAATCGATGATCTCGACCGACTTGGGGTCATTAACAAAACCATTTTTTCTTATGGTTTCGAGGTAGCGGCCGCGTAAAGGGAGAAGAAGTGTTTCGGGTACGCCCTTAAGTTCACTCGTTGATATCTTTTTATTCATAACATACGCCTTGACAAGATTCGTTTTGACGATTCATTGATGGCATCTTTGCCTGATTTGAAGGGCACTCCCCCAACCTCTCCACCTTGAGATAACTCAAGAATAATACATTTGAGAGGGAGGTCTTGTTCAGAAATTTGTTACAAGCGGGATAAAACAGGCAGAAAACAAAAGTGGTGGTTTCGTCTTTGGTGACACAGTTTTATATAAAAACCTTCAAAATACAGGGCCAAAGTTGGATTTTCGTGTTTTGGTGCTAGTGCTTTGTCCCCTGTAAAATTCTGGATTCAGCGCCAGCTCAATTAGTCAGCCGCAAGGCCAGCGAAGCAGGCAATGTTGTAATATTGCCGATGGAGCCCAGCGCTGCGGATGGCTGATTGCAGCAAGCTGATCCTGATTTTTATCAGGGACACAGTACTGGGGACTTATAGGTAGAGCAAATAAGTCAATTTTAAGGAAAAACGGTGTGATAGACCGATAAATATTATGACTGCGCGGGTTGCGAGTGGGTTTTTTGGGTAAAAATCAAGGTATGACAGAAATATTAAAAAACTTTGAGGCAATCGCATTGGAGATGCCTTCGATCATGGTGATCATTGGAGGAGTAGTGTGTGTGGGTGTGGGGGTTTGCGTATGGCTTGGAGGGCTTCGCTGGAGGATATTTACGGCTGTTATATTCGGGCTTACTGTTGGTTTTGTAAGTTCCTTTTTTGTTAGTGAAAACAGATTGATCGCGGCGATCTTTCCGACGATACTGGTGACATGCTCCCTGTTGATATTCAGGAAGAGGGCACTTGTTGTGATAGGTGCGATAACTACTACGACAGTGTTAGTACTTTCGCTTGCTTCTCCTGTATCTGCGCAGACTTCGTACCGTCCGGGAATGAAAGCGGCTTTGCATACCGAGCAAAAGATCGATCTTGATGCGGTCATTTCCCAGCTTAGTTCGCAGTCGGATATCACCGGTTTCCAAATACCTACGCTCATTGGAGATCTGACGCCGAGCGCGATAGGGATCGCGGCAGTTTCGGGGTCGCTTGTAATGGGGCTGGGACTGTTTTTGCACAAGTTGGTGTCAGCTGGAACCTGTGCTGCGTATGGAACAGGGTTGATCTATGCGGGGATGATACTTTTGCTTTTGGAAAAAGGCTCTATGCCGGTGGAGCACATATGTCGAAAACCGGTATTCTATCAGACGGTAGCGATCTGTATGCTGATCTTCGGTACGTTTGTCGGAGTGTTGGTTTGTCCTGTGAAAAAGAAAAAAACCGTTCAAGTTAAAGATGATGTTGGAGAAGAAAAATGAATTACATTAATATTCTTGCTAAAGCCAAAGAAGCAACAAACGGAGTTGAAAACGATGTTGATATCGTTCCGGTCGATTTTGTGTGGGATCAGATCAGTAGTCTTGGTTGGTTCCCCGCGGTACTTGCGGTATCGTTCGGAGTGGTTTATCTGCTCTACGGTTGGCGGATATTTAAAGTTCTTACGGTTATTTGTTTTGGCCTTATCGGGATGTTTGGAGGTATGGCGATCGGGCGAAATCTTGACAATGAGATGTGGGGAGGGATCATTGGGTTGGCTGCTTTGTCTTTAGTTTCGCTTCCTTTGATGAAGTGGTGCATATGCATACTCGGAGCGGTTTCCGGAGCGGTTTTTACCGGGGGAGTGTGGTATGCGTTCGGTTTGCCGCAGATGTATTTATGGGCAGGTGCTGCCGTCGGCGGAGTTGCCGGCGGGATGATCTCGTTTATTGTTTTTAAGGCTGCCGTTATGCTGTTTACCAGCATGGGGGGAAGTGCGATCCTGATGTCGGGTCTTCTTGCGCTGGGCCATCTTTATGAACAGACGAAGGTAGAACCGACCACCGATATTCACGATCTTGTGTTTGAGAGCACCTGGTTTTTGCCGGTGATATTGCTGGCTCCGACAATAATCGGCTTCTGTACTCAGCATAAACTAATAAAGAAATCCTCCGAGTGGAAGATTTAGAGGTTCCCTTGCTTTAATGCGCGGTGATATAACATTTACTGCCCGCATACTTTGCACGGTCTTCTTCCTGATCTTATTGCATGTTCTTTCGTGGAAAATTTCAGAACTGTTTTTTCGTCCATTGATTTTGCGAATCTGCATGACGGTTCGTGGAATACTTTGCTGTTTTTTGAAGCCAGGTAGTTAGAATTGTTAGCGTTTTTACCGGCCGGTCTCTGATGGTTTGCATTTAGTGCGTTTAGTGTCCTGGGGAAGGCGGTAATTGGGTTTGTTTTCTTTATTTCGTCTTCGGTCAATCTTCTGGCAAAACCGTTTTCTATCAGGATGTCCGCGAGGCTGTTGCTGTCGATGACAACGTCTGCGATAAGAGAAAAGTCGGTCCCTCGCTTTATGTTGTGAAGGGAGATGGTTTCTGATCGTGAAAGG
>DAOVIC010000207.1 GCA_030671565.1 Anaerohalosphaeraceae bacterium | reverse complement strand
TGGGAAATAAAGAAAACGCTTGGCAAGTGCTGGGGAACTGACGAGGAGTTTGTGGTTGGGCAGGATTATTACGCAGCTCTTATGGAGACTGAGGAGGGTTTTGAGAGGCGTGATTATAGTGTTGGGTATTGGCAGGAGCATAAGCCTGAGGCGTATTGTTTCTGGAAGACGAAGATGGGCGATCCTGAAGAGAAGAAGCAGCTGTTTATTGACGATGAAATGCTGATGGCGTTTTTCGAGCGGCTTGCAGAAGAGACTGACGAGGAGAAGTTGAATTTCAGGTTTGTTCTTACGCTGGTTTTGATGCGGAAGAGAAAGCTTAAATATATGCACCATGTTATGGCCGATGGCAAGGAAGTTTGGCATATGCGTGTTGCCGGCGAAGGGCGTATGGTTACCGTTGTCAATCCTGAGCTTACGGAAGATAAGATAGAAGAGCTTTCTTCGCAGATAGGGCAGATAATGCAGGTGGAGCTATAATGTTTGGTAAAATATGTGGTGTTAAGTGTATTCTTTCATCGCTGTTTTTTTGTGTGGTGTTGGTGTTTTCGGGGTGCGGGAGGTCTTTGCTCGTTGAGGAACCTGAGCGTATTGTTTTGGGTAAAAGCAGTATTGCAGAGGCTGGCGCTGCACTTGATGAGTACCGTTTGCAGATGATCCCCATCAGTGCATCAGGGGAGCTTGTTTACGAAGAGTTTTCCGGCGGCAGGCGAAAAGAAAGTCTGAAATTCACTCCGGCGGTATTGCGGTTTGTTCCTGACAGGCGGATGTATTTTCGGGCGAACAATTTGTTTGGCGAGGCGGTTCGGCTTGGCAGTAATGATGATGAATTCTGGCTGAGGATGAAGCCGAAGGAGGTTAACCGGTACTGGTCGGGCAGTTGGGATCAGTTGGGCAATTGCAGGGAGCAGCTTTTGCTGAGTCCTAAGGTTATGCTGGAGGCGTTGGGGGTTGTTTCTGTCGATAGCGGCTGGGTGATCGTCAATCAGCCCGGAATCGATGTGCTGGTAAAGTATGACAGTGCGGGGCTTCCTTTGAAAAAAATATACGTTCGAACGAGCGATTATCTTGTCGATAAGATCGAGTACTACGGGGCGGGTTTTTCTGTGGCTGTCGAGGTAAAACTTTCCGGGTATAAGAAGTTGGAGGGCAGGGTTTCGGTGCCGGGTAATATAAAAATAACGTCGTTCGGTGAGGATGCGGTCCAAAGCACTATGGAGGTCAGGTTCAAGAGTATTAAGAGATTTGAGCCAACGGATAAGCAGCTTGGCTTGTTATTTAAGCCCGTTGATTCTAAGGGGATCGAAAATATTTACAGGCTTAACGATAATTGTCAGTTTGTGTTGGAGTAAGCGATTATGGCGTCGATGAATTTGTCGGAGAGGATCAAGCAGGGCATTCTTTTGATAGACGGTGCGATGGGGACGGAGCTTTTTGCACGCGGAGTCGAAGCGGGTGCGAGTAATAACTATCTTAATGTGACCGCAGCTTCGGTAGTAAAGGAAGTGCATGCGGCGTATTTTGCGGCTGGCAGCGATGCTGTGATAACCAATACGTTCGAGGCGAATGGTATTTCACTTTTGCGGCATGGTCTTGCAGATGAGGTTGAGAACATAAATGCTGCGGGTGCTAAGGTCGCCAGGGAAGCTGCTGAAGAGGCGGCGAAAGACGGCAGGGACAGGTATGTCCTTGGCGGGCTCGGGCCTTGTGGAGATTTCCTTGAGCCGTTAGGTATGGTCAAGGCGGAAGATTTGAAGGCAGCGTTTTCGGTTCAGGCCAAGGCGCTTGGCGATGGCGGTGTTGACGGGTTTATTATCGAGACGATGACGGCTGTCGAGGAGGTCGAGGTTGCTATCGATGCGGTCAAGAGCGTTTCCGATCTGCCTGTGTTTGTGTCGCTTGCTTATGACCCTGCCGGGGATGAGTTTCGGACG
>DAOVIC010000048.1 GCA_030671565.1 Anaerohalosphaeraceae bacterium | reverse complement strand
CCGTCCAGAACCGGCGCCCAGCCTCCAAACTCCGGTCTCGGAAGAGGTAATTGATCGGGAGCGTTTTTTACCAGCATGCCAAAGCCGCCGATGATGATAAAGAAAATACCCGTTATTCCGGCAATGCCAAAACCCGGTATAACGAATACTTCTATAAGCAGCAATAATATCCCTACTGCAAATATAGCGATCTCTACCCAGTTGGCCATCCCGTCCAGGAACTTACTGCCGACTATTATTACTATACATATAACCGCCACCAAACCCGGAAGTCCAACCCCGGGCGTATTCAGTTCCATATAAACCCCAAGCATCGCAAGCATCACGAGGATCCCCATCACTGCCGGCGAATTGATCCACCTGACCATTTGTTCGGACCACAGCAGTTCATATTCAATCGGTTTGCCGAAAAATTCCACGCCGTCTCTATTTTCTAAAAATGCCAACGCTTCATCGAGGTTTGAAACCTCGGCCCGTGAGATACCGTATTCAGTGGCATCCTCAGCGGTAAGCGTAAGTATCTCGTCCGTACCGACTATGAGCCTCTTGCCCTCAAGGTCATAGACATTCGTATCCGTTGGAAGGTTTTTCGTCTCGAAGAACTCAAGCTTTTCTGTTTGAAGATTTTTTACTGAGTAGACTTCGATATGCTGCGAAACCATTGATTTAAGCAGTGCCTCGGGATACCCGTTCGCCTCTGCCGCCCTGCTGAATACCCCGCGAATAAAGCTCTCGGCTTTTTCACGTTCGACACCCTTAAGTTCACCGCCCATCGTTACCGGCGCACAGTCTCCGATGGTCGTATGCTCAAGCATGATAATATCTTTGCATGAAACGCTTATCATCGCCCCTGCCGATATCGCCTTGGTCGTTATATAGGCAACGGTGTGAACCTTCTTGCCGGCATCGAGGATAAAAAAGTCAGATATGTCATCGCCGCTCTTAACAAGCCCGCCGTACGTTCCGATCTCATATATAAGGTAAGTGGCCCCGGCATCCATCGCCTCCCGGCTGCGCCGCTTGATCGACTTATAAAGCCCGTCATCGATCATACCCTTGCAGGGAATAACAGCAGCAATAACTTTACCATCCTCAGCAACATCGCCAGGTTCGATTTCCTCCGGACTATCCAGAATTATCTCCCCTTCTAAAACAGGCGGCGCAGTTTCAGCAAAAGCCGCCAGCGAGATCGATACGGTTGCCAGCATAATAATAAAGATACGCAACAGGCCAAACCGGGTTATACCAGCCAGCCAGCCCCCTGTTTTTCGATGAAGTTTTCCCATAAAGGAGATTGTACCCACGCCTCATGCACGTTACAAGTGTAAAAAACTGTCTATTATGTAAAAACTTAGCCTTTTGCCAGTTTACACAATATCTCAACTCCCTCGGCTATCTTGGCATCGGTAGTTGCGTAGCTTATCCTGAAATGCGTGTCTTTTTCGCTAAATACATTGCCGGGAATTATCAGGACATTGTTAGCGATCGCTTTTTGCACAAATTCCGTCGCCGATTTCGCCCAATCCGGTGCCTTTACAAATGCATAGAACGCCCCGCCGGGCCTGGCGATCTCAAATTTAGTGCTTAGCCCATCGTAGATCATATCCCGCTTTTTGCGATAGGCGGCAACATATTCGCTCATATCGACATCCATCGCGGTGATCGCTGCCCTTTGCAAAGGCGTCGGCGCACAAACAAACGTGTACTGCTGGATCTTCGTCATTTGCTCGACAATATGCCCAATTCGCTGACAACCTGTAACGTACCCCAGCCGCCAGCCCGTCATCGCATACGCCTTGCTGAAACCCTTAAGCACCATCGTATTGTCATAATAATTCGCAACGCTGGGACAGCTATCCTCATAGCAGAACGTGTCATATATCTCGTCGCTCATGATCAAAATATCTTTTCGCCCGGCGATCTCAGCGATGTCTTTCACTTCCTGTTCGCTGTAAACGGCTCCGGTAGGGTTGGCGGGCGAATTGAGGATGATCAGCTTGGTTCGTTCGCTGATCGCCGCTTCGATACCTTCGGCGGGCAGTTTGAAATCGGGGTAACTATCGACAAAAACGCACTTTCCACCGAGCATATTGATCACATGCTTATAGATAACGAAATAAGGGTCGGCAATTATCACCTCGTCACCTTCGTTGATCACCGACATAAACAGCAGCAGCAATGCACCGCTAACCCCGCTTGTAACCAGCACCGAAGGATCGTCCCAACCGTAATCGGCCGTACTTTTCGCACGTATCTTTTCAAGCAGTTCCGGCTCACCTGCCGTCTGAGAATAGGCGTTTGCACCGCTTCGTATGGCCTCAACCGCCGAATCCTTGATTATCTCCGGCACATCAAAATCGGGCTGGCCGATCGAAAAATTAACAGGGTCCTTCAACTTAGCAGCAAGGGCAAACACCTTGCGTATACCGCTTGCGTCGATAAGTTCGGTTCTGTCGGCGAGAATATTCTGCATCGGCTATGATTCCTTTAATAGACGTCTGGAGCCCTTAGGGTAGTAAAAGGACCCCGCTAAAAAAAAGTGCCGCTCCGGTATCTGAATACCAAAAGCGGCACGATGATTTCGCATATATTCTGTTTTTAAGAACTAGCTTCTTCGGTAACTTCAGCACCTTCGTCAGTGACTTCTTTTTCCTTAGCCTCTTTACCGCCGGCCTGTACCTTCCGGTGACCGACCTTGACAAGCCCGGTTACATCGTCCCCTTCTTCCCAGCGTTCTTCAAGCTTAAGCTGCTCGATACGTTCTGCACGTGAGAGTACATTACGGTGCCGGCTCAAAGCTCCCTTGATCTTTAACGAACTATCTATTGACATTTATAAGCTCCCAACTACTCTATTTTTGATACGTTCAATAAGTAAATACTATCAAAACCGAAAGACTTAAAGCCTTGCGGCGCCTTATAATTCTCACCGATCTGTTCGATTCGCTTTTTCAGCTTGCCGAATTCAGGATCGCTTTTTCCGCTAAACCGGTCCACTGTGATAAGCACATGACGGTTTCCCGTCTTTCTGATCACAGTTTCGATCCCCTTGCCCTGAAAATACTCAGCCAAAGGCCCCAACTGATCGGAAACCGTATTAGACGCTATAACTATCACATTGCCCTTAGCTGGTACGGGCGATGCGACTATTTCTTCAATTTCTACCTCAGGAACATCAATATCAATACCGCTAAGCGATATAATCGGCACTACGATCTCCGGCAATGCGATACCGCCGGTATCCTGAATGCCGCTGTCCTTTTTGCCTTGCCCAATCCATATTACCATCACAAACATCAGCAAAACAACTGCCGCGGCTAGGTTACGAACCGTCAAAAGCTTCTTTTTCTTCACAAAAGTCGCTATTTTTATTCGCGTCCGTCGCCGCCTTAAGGGCCTTCTGGTTATACTCACTGCCGGATGACGAGATTTTTCTTCGCCAATACCAGCATTCTCAGCCCGCTTATCAGGAGGCCTAAGATTAACCGTTTGTCCTTTAGGAGCCTTCTTCTCGGCACTGACGGTCACTTCGTACAGAACCATACGAGAAGACTTACGTCCATTTGGTCTTCTGCCAAAACGCTTCACAATAAACCTTCCTGTTGCCGTTTATTGCCAAAACGACCGGAAACCCGCGTCTCCGTCCGCCCGGTCGGACTACTAATAGCCGTAATTTAATAGAAAATCTACGTCTTTTCAACAAGAAAATTCAAGAAAACTCGCTTTTTATTGAATAAGATTTACTTGACAATACTGCCGGATTTGGCTATTTATTCATCAAGATTAGGTATGCGGGCGTTATTTTACCTAAATATATGTAAAATTAAGTTGCCTGACGCGCGAATTTTGGTAAAATCACCGTTTAACCTGTTGTCGTTGCGTATGTTCGGCAAGACCTTATTAACAAATATTTCTGGAGTATTGGTTCAGATGTTACCAAAGAAAAAAATCAGTAAAACAAGAACGCGTACAAAAAGGGCGCATCACGCTATCAGCGCCGCTAACTATTCGCTATGTACAAAATGCGGAAATGCAAAGCTTCCGCATGCTGCATGTGATAAGTGCGGATATGTCAATTCCAAGATCACACTGAAGCTCGCCAAGGAGGAAACGAGCTGAAAATGCGTATTGCCGTTGATGCCATGGGAGGCGACAATGCACCCGACGAGATCATAAAAGGTGTATTGGAAGCAAAGGACGTTCTTAACAACGACGATGACGAACTTATTCTGGTCGGCGATCAGGGTATAATTGAGTCGCATATGTCAGCGATGAAGGCTCGCGCAGATTCCATTCGTATTATTCACGCCCCCGAAATAATTGCAATGGACGAGTCACCCGTGGAGGCGATCAGGGGGAAACGAAAAAGCTCCATTGCTGTAATGGCCAAAATGGCTTCGCACAATGAAGCCGATGCGGTTATATCTGCCGGTAACACCGGTGCCTGCGTCGCCGGATGCCAACTGAGAATGAGAAATCTGCCTGGCGTAAACCGACCGGGGATCGCAGCTATTTTCCCAACCTTTGGCGGTCCCGTCGCCGTCTGCGATATCGGAGCAAATGTAGCATGCAAACCGATCAATCTCTACCAGTATGCCGTAATGGCAAGCGTTTATCTTACTCAGATGAACGGCATCGAAAATCCCAGGGTAGCATTAATGGGAATCGGTCAGGAAGCCGCAAAAGGAAACGAACTCGTAAAGAAAACAAGAGAACTCATACTCGCCGATGGAAGACTTAACTTCATCGGAAACATCGAAGGACGGGATCTCCTTGAAGGTGCATGCGACGTCGCGATATGCGAAGGTTTTGTAGGAAACATAGTACTTAAGCTTACCGAAGGAGCTGTCAGCGGACTCTTTAGAGTGATAAAGAGCGAACTGATGGCAAAAAGCCTTCGCCTGGCGATGAAGTTCAAACCCATCATGATGGAGATATATAAAAAATACGACTACCATGAGTTCGGCGGTGCCCTGCTTCTCGGAGTCAACGGAACATGCGTCATTTGTCATGGCAACAGCAAGAGCAGAACTATAAAAAATGCCATACTCGCCGCAAAAAAATTCCGCGTACAACATACAAACGACAAAATAGTTGAATATCTCAAAACTTCGGCGGTAAAAACGAATGAATAAAATGGAAGTATCCTTTTCAACTAGCTGTAATGCCATTATCGCCGGCAGCGGTTCGGCTGTACCTCCAGGTACGCTGACAAACGAAGATCTCACAAAGATCGTCGACACTTCGGACGAATGGATCACTACAAGAACCGGTATCAAGGTTCGGCATATCGCTTCGGAAAAAGAAACTACCGCGACACTTGCCATCGAAGCTGCCAAAAAGGCACTGGCAAAGGCCAAGCTGGACCCGCTCGATATAGACCTTATAATTGTTGCGACGGTTACCCCTGAAATGATATTTCCATCGACGGCATGTTTCGTTCAGGATGCTATTGGTGCAGGAAATGCATGGGCTTTCGATCTCAACGCCGCCTGCAGCGGGTTTGTTTACGGTATGACGATAGCACAGCAGTTCATCACGACAGGCCGATACAACAATGTTATGGTCATCGGCGCAGAAACTCTCAGCAAGATCACCAACTACAAGGATCGCCAAAGCTGCATACTCTTCGGAGACGGTGCAGGTGCCGTTATTGTCCAGAAATCGACCGACGGACCAAAGGGCATTTTGTACGGGTGTGCCTCCGCCGATGGAAGCGGATGGACAAGTCTCAACTGTCTGGCATACGGTTCGCGAAATCCGGTCAATAAGCCGCTTGATGATCCCGATATGGTCTTCATGAATATCAATGGCAAGGAAGTATACCATCTGGCTGTTAGAAGGATCGTCGAAATGGTCTACGACTGTGCCGAAAAATGCAACCTGACGATAGACGATATCGACCATTTTATCCCGCACCAGATGAACGCCAGAATAATCGAATCCGTTGCAAAACGTCTGAAGCTGAAAGACGAAAGCGTTTTTATTAACATCGACAAATATGGAAATACTTCCGCCGCTTCGATACCTATCGCGTTGGATGAATGTCTAAGTACCGGTAGAATTAAACCCGGTGATGTGGTGCTCATGGCCGCCTTTGGCGGAGGTCTTACATGGGGCGCCAGTGTGATACAGTTCTAAATATTTCTCTTAGTGTCATATTTAGCAGGAAAGTAAGAAAAAAATGAAAACCGCTTTTTTATTTCCGGGACAAGGTGCACAGATAGTCGGCATGGGAAAAGATGTCGCGGGCGCATTCCCCGTTGCCGCAAATATATTCGAAAAAGCAAACAAGATAGTCGGATTCGATCTTACCGATATATGCTTTAACGGCCCGGCAGAAGAACTCAATAAAACGAAAATATCGCAACCGGCGATTTTTACGGTTTCCGCCGCCATACTCGAAGTTTTCAAAACAGAAAAAAGCGACGCCCCCCTGCCCGATGTTACCGCAGGCCTTAGCATGGGCGAATACACGGCTCTATACGCCGCCGGTCGCATATCATTCGAAGAGGGGCTAAAACTCGTTCAAAAACGTGGCCAGGCAATGCAAGCCGCCGCCGACGCATCAAACGGGTCAATGGTCAGCATTCTGGGATTAGACGAAGAAAAAGTCGCCCAACTCTGCGACAAGGCCTCCGAAGGTGCCCTCTTAAAAGGTGTAAACTTCAACTGCCCAGGCCAGATCGTCATCAGTGGCGATGTAGAAGCATGTAAACGCGCCGTAGACCTGGCCGAAGAATTCGGCGCAATAAAGGCGATCCCCCTGAAGGTTGCAGGTGCATTTCACACAGCCTTTATGGACCCGGCCGCAAATAACCTCGAAAAGGCCCTCAAAGACAGTTATATCGCAGATTCATCTGACGTCAAAGTCCTTGCAAATGTCGATGCCGCCTACTATAATACCCCCGAACAGATAATAAGCGGACTTGTCAGGCAGCTCGTTGACCCGATACTATGGCAAAAGTGTATGGAAACCCTCCTCGCCGAAGGCGTAGAAGACTTCTACGAAATCGGACCTAACAGGGTACTTTCAGGTCTGATGAGAAGAATAAACAGAAAAACGAAAGTAAAGAACATTAGCGATCTGGCTTCGTTGCAAAAGATACTGGAATAGGTTTTCAGGCTTAAACGACCGGATCAGTTTTTTTAATTGGGAGATTTGTTGTGGCAGATAAAAGGATTGCAGTTGTAACAGGCGCAGCCAGAGGAATAGGACGTGGCGTTGTTCTCGAACTCCTCAAACAGGGAAGAGATGTCATAGCCATGGACATCATCGAAGATGCGCTTGAAGAACTAAAAAGCGTTGCAAAAGAGGCAGGTTTCACCGTAGAAACAAAGTGCCTCGATATAACAGACACCGACCTTCTCGTCGAAACCCTAAAAGCCATCATCAAGGAAAAGGGATCGATCGGAATACTCGTAAACAATGCAGGTATCACACGCGATGGTTTGATGATACAGATAAGCGACGAGGATCTCGACAAGGTCATGGCAGTAAACTTCAGAGCTGCTTTTATTGCAACAAGAACGGTCATGCGTTCAATGATCAGAAACAAGTTCGGACGCGTTATCAGCCTAAGTTCTGTCGCCGGAGTTATGGGAAATGCCGGACAGGCAAACTACTCCTCAAGTAAGGCAGCACTTATAGGAATGACAAAATCCGTCGCAAGAGAAGTCGCCAAAAAAGGTGTTACCTTAAATTGCATCGCTCCAGGATTTATCCAAACGGAAATGACGGATGTTTTGCCAGAACCCGTAAAGGATGCGGCAAAGCAAATGATCCCGGCAAGAAGATTTGGAGCAGTTGATGACATCGCAAAAGCTATCGCCTTTTTCGCAAGCGAAGAGGCCGGTTATATCACCGGTCAGGTCCTATGCGTAGACGGCGGAATGGCTATGTAAGAAATATCGAAAAAACATTTGAAATGCGGCGCTTTCGCCGGTATAGTGCCGCGAATCGTGTTTAATAGTAACAGTAATTCCATCAACTCAGGATAGAGTTGGTCGAAAATTTGTAGATCATTTTAGATAGGAGAACGCAAGTGAGTGTTGACGCAAACGAAATCGAGACAAAAGTCATAGAAATAGTCAGTGAGCAGATGGGTGTTGACAAGGGTGAAATCGCCCGCGAAACATCTTTTATTAACGACCTCAATGCCGATTCGCTGGACACAGTAGAACTCGTCATGGAGTTTGAAGATGAATTTGATATGTCCATACCAGACGAAGAAGCTGAGAAGATTCAGACCGTCGGTGCGGCCATAGATTACATCTCAACTGTAGCCAAAGACAAAGAATAGTGGTGAGCTTGACTTTATGAATACAAGAAGAGTTGTCATCACAGGTTTAGGTTGTGTAACCTCGCTTGCAGAATCGGCGGAGCAGCTTTTTAGCGCACTCTGTCAGGGCAAAAGCGGGATTTCAATGGTCGATGTATTCGACACCACGGACTTTCCGGTTAAAATAGGCGGTCAGGTAAGAGATTTTGACATTAAAAAGTATATCCCTTTCCGGGTTGCCAAACGCATGGACAGGTTTACTCAAATGGCCATGGCCTCTTCCATACAGGCAGTCACAGACAGCGGCCTCGAGCCCGAAAAAGAAGACTGTAACCGTATCGGATGTATCATAGGAACCGGCATCGGCGGTATCCAGGAGATCGAAGATCAGCACGAAAGACTGCTGGTCAAGGGACCAAGAAGGGTCTCGGCTTTCTGTGTACCAAAACTGATGGGTAACGCCGCAAGCGGATGCGTCTCAATACACTACGGATTTAAAGGTCCCAACATGTGTATTGTTACTGCATGTGCGTCCGCAGGCAATGCCATTGGCGAAGCTTTCTACAATATTCGATCAGGAAGAAGCGACGTCATGGTCACAGGCGGCTCGGAAGCGGCTCTTACGCCCGTTGCTTTGGCCTCATTCTGTTCGCTAAAGTCGCTAAGTACCGACAACAACAACCCAACCGGTGCGTCCAGACCATTCGATTCCTCAAGAAACGGCTTTGTCCTCTCAGAAGGTGCCGGGATACTTATCCTTGAGGAATACGAGCACGCCAAAAAACGCGGCGCAAAGATTTATTGCGAGCTTTTAGGCTACGGCGCAACCGGAGACGGATACCACATAACCGCGCCGACTCCAGATGGTGAAGGTGCGGTAAGAGCAATGCGAAACGCACTCAACGTCGCCGGCGTTCAACCCGAAAAACTCGATTACATCAATGCACACGGTACAAGCACCAGTCTAAATGACGCTGCCGAAAGCAAGGCCATCAGAACCGTACTCGGAAATTACGCATACAATGTTCCGGTAAGTTCGACCAAGAGCTGCCTCGGACATCTGCTCGGTGCAAGCGGTGCCGTAGAAATGATCGTTATCGCAAAGGCTATACAAAAGTCTGTTATCCCGCCGACGATTAATCTTAAAAATGTTGATAAGCACTGTGACCCCAAAATGGACTTTGTTCCAAATGAAGCAAGAAACGCAAGGGTGAACATTGCAATGAGTAATTCACTTGGCTTCGGAGGCCATAACTGCTGTCTGGTCGCAGGCAAAGTCTGACAACTATGTGATTAAGCAAACAAGGCTGGCTAAGTGATCTTGCCAGCCTTTTTTTATGTCTCTGATTCACATGCTTGCAAAAAGCCGCCATTACCTTATAATCACCATACTAACTTAAGGAATGCGTTAATATGCCTTTTGAACTGAATATGGTTACTGCCCTGCTTTTGTTTCCTGTCGGTCTTGCGATTCTCATCAAGGCTGCCGACCTCCTCGTAGACGGTTCAGTCGCCATCGCCGAAAAATTCGAAATAAGCCCCCTCATCATAGGCTTAACCGTCGTCGCTATGGGAACGTCGGCACCGGAAGTCGCTGCAAGCATCGCCGCCGCCATTAAAGGGACAGGCGACATAGCCATCGGCAACGTATACGGTTCTAACATTGCAAACCTCGCCCTCGTAGGCGGCATCTGTGCGATGATACGCCCCATTTCTGTAAAGCTTACGATGCTAAGGCGTGAAATGCCGGCGATGCTGATCGTTGCACTTATACTTTTACCCGTCCTTTATAATCTCCAGCTTGCCCGCCCCGAAAGCCTTTTGCTGCTCGCTTTGTTTGTCCTGATAATTTTCTCCAGCGTCTATTTCGGTCTCAAAGACACAAAAGCATCGCCCCTCCAGGTCAGCCAGATAAAAGAGCAGATACAGGAAACAAAAACCCATCCCAAACGCCCTTCCTACATGTCCGGGATTTTTGTAGTTATTGGCCTTATAGGTCTTGCCCTCGGCGCAAAAATAACAGTAGATTCGGCCTCCTTCATAGGTGCAAAGATCGGCCTAAGCGAAGCAGTCATCGGCCTTACCATCGTCGCGATAGGAACGTCGCTTCCGGAACTTATGACATCGATGATCGCGGCAACGAAGGGCCACGACGACCTGTCGATAGGAAACCTCGTAGGCTCGAATATTTTCAACACGCTCCTTGTAGTCGGCGCTGCCGGTTCAATAAAACCATTCGCCGTAAACCCCCGCCTCATCGGCATAGACTACTGGATAATGATAACGGTCATCGCAGTTTT
>DAOVIC010000094.1 GCA_030671565.1 Anaerohalosphaeraceae bacterium | reverse complement strand
TATCAGCGGGAGGAAAATCCCGAACGCAGACTGAAGCGGCGGGAAGAATCTTTCCATGATCATTTCGACAAGCTGGACGGAAGCGGCAATTACGATGATGAATACGATGAAGCATATCAGCTGGCTGTTTGTCTTTACAAGAATAAGGTGGTATATCGGCCAGTTTATCGCCGCGGTCAGGGTTACGACGAAAATTACGGCAACGCTCATTCCAAACGCCGTCTTTACACTTCGTGATAACGAAACGAACGGGCACATCCCCAACAGGTACGTCAGAGCTATGTTGTGGGTCAGTATCGCCGCTATGAATATAGTGATCAGATGCCCCATTCTATTCTTCCTCTTCCTGAGTTTTTCTTTCTGAAATCGTTTTTGAAATCCAAATTGCCAGTCCCAAAAGGAAAAAAGCGCCAGGGGCCATTGACATCACAATCCAATTTTCCCATGCTTGAGGGGTGACCTTGAAACCGAGCAGGGTACCGAAACCGAGCAACTCGCGGACTATCGCGATCGCGATAAGTGTGTTTGCATAGCTTATTCCGTTTCCGATCGCATCGATGACCGATACGCGAATGGTGTTTGTTATGTAGAATGCTTCTGCCCGGCCCATGATGATGCAGTTTGTGATAATGAGTCCCACGTATGGCCCGAGTGCCTCACTGATGGTGGGGAAAAATGCTTCGAGACACTTCTGGACGATGATCACGAAAGAGGCAATGACTATCATATAGGTAATTATTCTGGCCCGCTGGGGGATCAGTGTTCTTAAAGAGGAGATGATGATGGCGGTCGCTACCATTACGAACATCACCCCGACGCCCATCGCGATGGCATTTTCAATCTTGTTGCTGACCGCCAGGGCCGAGCATATACCAAGGCCCACCACAAATACAGGATGCTCTCGCCAAAGCGCCTTTTTCAGCGCCTTGTTTCCTTCAGCTCCCAGCATTTTCTTAAGAGACATTATCTGATTTCCTTTATAGCCGGTATATATTTCTGTGATTCACTGTTTATTATGTCCTGGAGCGCATTGCAGCTTAGCGTAGCCCCGGTAATACCATCCACCTCGTTGACACCACTAGATTTACCCTCACCTACTATCCTAAGTTCAGGCGAAATCTTCTTATTTTTGAAAGTGTTGAGAAATTCAGCCTCTGCAATTCTACCGCCCAGCCCGGGGGTTTCGTCCTGCTTAATAATAGTGATCGCTTTAATGGTCTCCAGGTCGTCCATAAGGGCAATAGCACCATGAACCGGGCCTTGCAATCCGTTGCCATGAAATTCAAAAACAACCTGGTTGCTTACGGTGACATAGTATTTCAGTTTTTTGTCCTCTGTAGCGTCTTCAGGCTGCAAATTTTCAGGAAAAAACTTTGCTTCGATCGATTCGGCAAACACCTGCTCGCGGTTTTCTTTGGTATATTCGATACCGGCTGCGTCAAGTACGCTTTCCTGCAGCTTCTTTTTCTGGTTCGCCGCTATGTAAGGCGATGTGATCGCATCAACACTTACCAGAGCCGTTGTCAGTATTGCGCCAAGAAAAAGGACGAACAAAATCATTTTTATTTTATCTTTCATGCCTTTGCCGGTCTATATTTGAACATCAAAACGATCTGATCAATTAGCGGGGTAAACGCGTTCATTATAACTATGCTGAACATAACACCTTCTACGTATCCGGAAAAACTTCGGATCAGCACGGTTAATATTCCGCAGGAAATACCAAAGATGTATTTTCCTGGGCGTGTAAATGGTGAAGTTACGGGGTCCGTTGCCATGAAAAATGCACCGAAGAGAAGGCCGCCGGCAAATACCTGGAAGACAGGAGGAGCTATTCTCTCGGGGAGGAAATGGTTGCCGGCAAGGGCAAAGAGAAAAACCGTGGCGATATAGCAAACGGGTACTCGCCAATTACTGACCTTTGTCAGTATCAGGAAGATTCCGCCGAGAATGATGACTATTCTGCATGTTTCGCCCATGCTGCCGGCGGTATTGCCGATGAGGAGGTCAGTGACAGAAGCTAATGTACCTTCGGTTTTAAAGACAGACAGCGGTGTTGCGGCTGTGACAGCGTCGGCGAAAGGCATCAGCCAGTTAGTCGTCATTCTCGCTGGGAAGGCGATCGTAATGAACAATCTTCCGACGAGTGCCGGGTTGAATATGTTTCTTCCAGTTCCGCCGAACATTTCTTTCCCGAACATCGTTCCGAATACTACGCCTACCGCGACCATCCATGATGGGGTTGTCGGTGGAAGTACCAGCGGAAAGATCAGTCCGGTGATTAAAAAACCTTCGTGGATGTCATGCTTTCTGACGATGGCGAAGATGACTTCTACCGCACCTCCCACCGCGTATGATACTGCGATGATCCTGATGGCATCGAAGCCGTAAAATAAGATTGATACTAATGTGGCTGGGATGAGGGCGACAATGACCAGCGACATGTATCTTTTTATGTCGACGCAGTCAAGGATGTGTGGGGTGCCCTCTGTGATCTCACCGGTACCGAAGGCGCCTGCGTCAGCGGCATCGATGACCGGCCTTATTTTATCTAAGGCACGCATACCGTGTAATTTTTCGAATATTGACCTGACTAGTTTCATAATAGAGTAATACCTCTGTATTTGTTCTATATTTCCGGCGATACCGTTTGCAGCTGCTGGCTAGTGTTGCGTTCCTTTAAGTGGGAAATTTGGCTCGGGACAGGTTAGACCTTCATCTATCAGTTTGCCCTTGCCATCTTTTATATATTTTGCCAGCGGGATCTTCGAAGTACATACATAACTGCAGAGATTGCAGTCAATGCAGTCGAAGATCTTGTAATTTATTAATAACTTGTCAATAACATCGTTCTGCACCTGATGAAAGAGCAGGTGCGGAATCAGTTTTGCGGGGCATACATCCTCGCAGAAACCGCAAGAGATACAGGGCCTTACTTCACCGTGAAGGTTTGTGTCACATCCCTTCTTGATCCTGGGGCTTAGGCCCTCAAACAATGATGAAAGAAATACGCGTGAAAAAGAATCCTTGTTGATTCCGGGGCGTACGAATGAAAGGAACTCTCTTTCTGTTCCTTCTGTAAGCGCGATTATGGTACTAAAGGTACGGCTGATCGGCAGCGACATATCTGAGAGAGTCTTTCCTGTAAGGCAGCTGTTTTCGACCAGACGAATATCTTTTTCGGGGTATGTTCGGCTATTTAGTATGTCTTCGAGTGAAGTGCCGATCCTTGCATTTACATGTGTATGTTCCTTTAAGCCGGGTCCGCAGAGAGCTATAGTTTTTTCTATTATAGGCTTTCCTTCCATTACAGCATCATAGACTGCAAGCACCGCGGCGATATCCAATACGATCGCGCCGATATTTGCAGAGGAATAACCATGCGGGATTTTTTTTCCGAGAAGCAGGGGAATCAGTACTTCATCGCGATGGAGTGGGTATTTACGCGGCACTGTGACAACATCGATGTTTTTACCGGGGGACATCAACTGCAATGCTTTTGAGATAGTTCTATTTTGCGATTCATCCAAAACCATGTGAAACTTTGCTTTTGGCATCAGCTTTTGCAGTATCTTCAGGCCGATCGTAAAGTGAGAGAGTATCTTGCCCTTTAGAAGTATCTCCAGTGATATGTTGTGGATCTCTGAAGCGATGCCCTGAATGATAACGTTTTCAACCTGGTCCGGCGTAATCGAAGAACTGTTGAATTTTGTGGGTATGCCCGAATCGCCTGAGGATGCTGCACCTGAGAGATAAACCAACTCATCAATTTTATCAGCAGACATATCTTTCCATCTGAGCGATGCTTTGTGCAAAGGCTCAAAGCTGTCATTGCCGTTAAATTCGATAATAATGACGGTTGTTTCCTGGCCCATATAGTCGATTTTTTCTATTGCTGCGACTTTGCCGTTGATGGAACTGTGGACGGGATTCGAGATGGATTCGTCATCCCTTGCGATTATCTGGCCTGTTTTTACGGTCTGGCCGATTTCGACAATAGGCGGTACCTCATCGCCAAAGCCCTGCTTTAGAGGTATGGTCACCGTTGAGGGGATGTCCTGTTGGATTAATTTTGCCTCTGGCTGCCCTTCAAAATTGTTGAATTTATAGCCTTTGGCGAATTTCTTTTGTTCAGGCGTCATTTTTTATAACTTCTCTTATACTTAGAATATATTGTCAGTTATATGCGGCTTATTTGCAAAAAAAGTAACGAAAAATCCAAAGTCTTGCATTAGAGCCTATAGAGGCCGATTATGCAAGCCCAATTTTTTTTATTTAGAGGTTCCCGTAACTCAAGGATTTATCGTGCCGGGCGGCAATACGCTGCTGCTTAAATGGCCCTCAATGCCCTTTAATTGTTGGTATTGGTCCGCGATATATTGCATTATCTGACTTAAAACTTGTGTAAGAGCGGTAACTGAAATACTATGAATCAGGCAGCAGGCAGAAGGGTTGGATTTGGCAGGTTTTTTTGTGATGGTTGTAGAGAAATTTCTTAAATATTTTGGTACGAGGCGTACTCGTCGTTATTTGACTTTTGATAAGTATGATTCGGATTCACTTGCCGCGGCCAGGCAAGATAAGTCTTACCTGTTATATATACACATTCCGTTTTGTCAGGAGCTTTGTCCTTACTGTTCTTTTGTGAAGGTGAAATTCGACCGTTGTTTGGCGTTGAAGTATTTTGAAGCGTTAAAGAAAGAGATAGGTCTTTATCACCGACAGGGATTTCGGTTCGATTCGATATATGTCGGCGGCGGGACGCCTACGGTGATGCCCGAGAAACTGGCAGAGATTGTTGACTATGCCAAAAGCTTGTGGGAGATAAAGCACCTTTCTGTCGAAACTAATCCTAACCACCTTACGGATGATATTCTGGGGATACTTAAGACTGCTGGGACCAATCGGCTTTCTGTGGGGGTACAGTCGTTTAACAATGAGATATTGAAAAGTACCGATCGCCTTAAGAAATATGGTTCGGGGGAAGATGTCGCCGAAAGACTTTCTTCCATAGGGGGGATGTTCGATACGTTAAACGCGGATATGATATTCAACTTTGCCGATCAAAGCAACGATATGCTTATGCAGGACATTGAGACTCTTAAGAAAGTATGTGTCGATCAGGTTACGTGGTACCCTTTGATGGTTTCTAAGGGGCAGAAAAAAGAGCTTTTTGAGAAATGCGGAAAAGTGGACTATCGGCGGGAAAAAGAGCTTTATAAGCTGATCGTTGGCAATCTTGGGCAGGTTTATAAGCAGCAGTCGGTGTGGTGTTTTGCCCGTGAAAAAGGGGCCATCGACGAATATATCATCGATCATGACGAATATGCTGCGGTCGGGGCGAGCTCGTGGGGCTACATCAACGGGACAATGTACTCGAATACTTTTTCTATCCCGAAGTATATCGAACTTCTTGAAAAGGGTAAGCATCCGGTCGTAGCCTACAGGAGGTTTTCGAAGATCGAACGGATGCGTTATGACCTTCTTATCGGGATGCTGGAGGATAACGTCAGTGCTGAAGTTTTCAGAAAAAAATATGGCCCGCGTTTCTGGATCGGATTGGGCGCGGAACTGGGTTTTCTCATTGCCGTTGGTGCGATGAGATATGACGGGGGAAAGTTTGTACTTACCGAGAGAGGGAGATATTACTGCCTTATGTTAATGCGAAATCTGTTTGAAATTACAGGCGATCACAGGGCAGAGAGGATTTTCTCTGACGCTATTTAGGCGACTTGAACCTGGCGTCCAGCTTGAAAAGACGTTCTACGGGTAAGTTTAGGACGTCTTCGGGTCTTAGAGAGAGGGCGTTGCGGATTTCTTCGAGTATTTCGGCGATCCTTGCGGTCTCTGTCGCGATCAGGGTAAACCAGATGTTATAACTGTCGCTGCGAAGATAGCTGTGGGTTACTTCGTGGTAACTGGATATTATTTCCGATGCTTTTTCGACGAGATCGGGTTTTACTCGGACCGCGGCGAGGGTGCTGGCAAAGCCGAGTTTGCGGGAGTCGAGGCTCGCTCCGATGCGGCGGATAAGCCCGCAATCGTGCATTGCTGTGATCCTCTCGAAAAGTTCGTCCGGGCTGATGCCAATCTTTTTGGCAATTTTGTCGTATGGACGCTGCTCTACGGGGAAATTGTGCTGAAGTTCCTGCAGAATTTGCTTGTCCAGATCGTCCATCGTTTACTTTCTATAAGTCCGTGCTCTACGGGATAATAATAGTTTTGGGTTGGTGGGTTGTCAAGAGTAGAACGGTATTCACTGTGCATTTGAGACTATTTTTGAATATTCGGTTTACGGAGGGGGTTTTTAGGCTTAGACTATTGACGATTAGTAAGAAGCTGTTTTTTTGCCTATTTAAAGCAAGGGATATATATGTCTGATGGGAAAGTTTATCTTGTCGGTGCCGGGCCCGGTGATGTTGAATTGATCACGATGAAGGGATTGCGGCTCGTGCAGGAGGCGGATGTAATATTTTACGATCATCTGCTTTCGATGGAGCTTCTTTCTTTTGCTCCGGTAGGGGCAGAGATCATCTCGGTTGGCAAGTTTGCGGGAAAACATACTTATCCGCAGGATGAAATAAACGCATTGCTTGTTGAAAAGGCAAAGGAGGGGAAAACCGTGGTGCGCCTTAAAGGAGGCGATTGCTACCTGTTCGGCAGGGGCGGTGAGGAAGCTGACTATTGTTTTAAGGCAGGGGTTGAGTTTGAGGTTGTCCCCGGTGTTACCAGTGCGCTTTCTGCACCATGCTACGCAGGGATACCTCCGACACATCGAGATTATACGAACAACGTAGCGATCGTCAGCGGTCATCGCAAAAAAGGCGACGATCGACCCATCGAGATACCGAAGGCAGGGACGGTTATATTTCTTATGTCCGTCGGCAATCTTGAGAATATTATCGCTTCGCTGATAAGGGCCGGCTGGCCAAAAGATACTAAGATTGCTGCTGTCGAACACGGTACGTGGTATGACCAGCGGGTGCTCAAGGGAACGCTCGATGATTTTCTTGAGGTTGCCAAAAAGGCGAAAATACGTCCGCCGGCGATATTTGTTGTTGGCGAGGTTGTAGGGTTTAGCGAAAAACTCGGGTGGTTTGCCAAAAAGCAGCGGATTCTTGTGCTGGGAAATCATCCACAGCGATATAAGCATCTTGGAACTATCGTGCATCGGAGAATCATTGATTGTATGGCTGTAGACGATTATGCAGCAGCCGATGAAGCGATCGCACATCTGGACGAAACTGACTGGGTGATCTTTACGAGTGCTAATGGAATACGTTATTTTATGATGCGGCTTTTTGACGCCGGATTAGATTCACGGACGCTTGCAAATGTTCGGATCGGTGTCATCGGCAAGGCGACCGGGGAAAGGCTTTGCCAGTTTGGGTTGCGTGCCGATCTTTGTGCCGCACATGAATCGAGTGAAGGGCTTTTG